>DAOVYW010000263.1 GCA_030635415.1 Candidatus Firestoneibacteriota bacterium | reverse complement strand
GAACTGGGGAATCTCCAGTACATCCCGCCAACCCTGCCATCCGAACGCGCCGCCGCGGCCGGAAAGGTGACCCCAGGCAACCTCGCTAAGACGTATATCATGCTCTTGCAGGTTTAAGCCAATCTCCTTTAGGCTTGCGCGATAACGTTCCTGGATATCCGCCGGAGACGGCTTGATAATAACCTGGAATTGGTAATAGTGCTGTCCCCGGTTCGGATTCTCGCCGTAGCGCCCATCCTTGGGCCGGCGGCAGGGCTCAACATTGGCCGATGCCCATGGTTCCGGACCCAACACCCGCAGAAAAGTGGCGGGATTAAAGGTAGACGCCCCCTTTTCCAAATCGTACGGCTGAACGATCAAGCATCCTTGGCTGGACCAGAAATTTTCAAGTTTTTGAATAGTCTCCTGGAATGTCAATTCTTTACTCCTTCCAGTTTCGCCACTGCTTGACGAAAGGTATCGCTTTTTAATTTCCGGCCCAGTTGATAGTGAACCGCCGCCTCGAGCAGGTCTGCAATTTCACTTTGGAGTCTGGGATGCAGATGCAAGCGTTGTACCTGTTCCGCCGGAAACCGGATTAACCGTTCCACCAGACGCCGGGCTCCCGGTGAGATGGCAAAACCTCCCCTGGGCCGACATGACCGGCAAACCACTCCTCCGGTTTCAGCATGATAGGCCATGGCTTCCGAATTACGTTGGCAAAGCTGGCAGGCTTTAAGATCAGGCCGATACCCCAGCTGATTTAAAAGACCGGTCTCAAACCAGATTCCCGCCAGAGAAGGCAGCACACCGGTTTCCAGAAGTTGGAGTGTGGCTATAAGCAGGTTGAAAATCCCGGGCAAAGGCTGCCGCTCCGGGGTAAGTCCGTCCACCAATTCACATATCCGGGCCGCCTGGCCCAAGGCTGTCAAATCCGTTTTCAAACCGGGAAAGGCGTTTTCCAACTGACCCTGGGTAACCAGCATAAGGTCCCGGGTTTCCTTGCCGTAGAGTTGCAACTCGGAAAGAGATATCCATCCCAGGCAGGCAGCCAGCCGGCTGCGGCTGCGCCGCACACCCTTGGCAATACCGCGGACTTTTCCCCGCTCCCGGGTAAACAGCACTATTACCCGGTCAGCCTCGGAAAAATCGTAAGTTCTAAGAACCAATCCTAATGTGCGGCAGGTAGACATGGCAGCCTAAAAGAAAGAACCACGCCTCTGCAGAAAAAGAGACGTGGTTCTCCTTAATGATGTGATGGGGTTTAACCGCAAGCCCGGATTAACGGGTCGGCGGTATATATCCGGTTATTCCGATGCCAATAACCGCCATTACTAGTGCGAGAATGAATACAATGGCTATGACAATCAGTATCGCAATAATGGCTCTAGCCGTTGTAAGTTTATGGGTCTCGCGTATACCTAAAACCGTCAACACCATTCCATAAAGAGCTCCCAGTATGGAAACGACAGGATGAATCCAGCCTAAAATATTTACAATATAGGCATAAGCCATTACGCGCATCACAGCTTCATAGGTTCCGGTGCCGCCCACGATTTTGGAACAAAGCTGCAATAAGAACGCACCCAGAAACAAACTGATGGTAACGATAATGGGCACAATAATAATGGCCAGAACTCCGTCACCCAGGGTTACCAGTGTCGCTCCGATCCCCAGAATCACGGCTGTGATAATGGCAAAAATCAATGGATCCTTGAATCCACCCGTAATTGGCATTCCCTTGTAAAAATCTATTGGTTTAATAATTATGTGCTTAGCTGTCTCATAGTATTGTCTTAAAAATCCCGCCATGCTTGAACCCCCTTGATTTTTGTATGAATTTTTCCTTTAATTTATCATGCTTTTTTGCTAAGTCAAGCTAAATTTTCAATCTACCCCTCTCCCGCTTGATTTATAGCCGGTGATTTCATTATTTTTATTTTGTCAACTTTCCGGCTGCCGGCTTCCAAGATGGTAAATTGCAAGTTCTGGTAGGTAATCTGCTCGCCTCGCTTGGGCAGATGACCCAGCAAATCAGTGATAAAACCGCCGATGGT
>DAOVYW010000202.1 GCA_030635415.1 Candidatus Firestoneibacteriota bacterium | reverse complement strand
TAGTGTCGTGTTTCACAAGTACGTTGAATATATATTTTGTCATTCCGGCATGATTTTAGCCGGAATCCAGGGAATTTATCCGTAAAAATAATGTTTTTCTGGACCCCGGCTAAAAGCATACCGGGGTGACATATTGATATTATTTATGAAACACGATACTAGGAACCTGAGCATTTAGTCGATTTTTATACAAATAATTCTTCTCCCTTGCGAGACTGTGTCGTAATGTTGTAAACGTGTGAATGTCATTCCGAGCGTTAGCGAGGAATCTCCACGAAAACGTTGAATTTAAAAGGGCTTTTGGAGATTTCTCGGCCTGTCCTGCCCGTCCGGGATGATTTGGTCCAGGGGATGTTGTTAGGATGAGGGGTTTTTCCATAAATCAATGAAATTTTATCCATTTTTATGTGGAATTCGATTTAGGTTCTAGGAAAACTAAAAATTATTGACATATTCCAGGTTTATAGTGTAATGTTCAAACTTAAAAAAATACAAGGAGGGCTTGCGCAAAATGCGATTACGTCAATGGTTGACCGCCCTTACAGTGGTTTTAGTGATTGCCAGCATCTGGGCCGTTTATCCGCCCTTCGATCTTCACGATAGCGAAGGCGGATTATTAAAAAAAGGTAAGATCAATCTGGGCCTGGATCTTCAGGGCGGCATGTACCTTAAGTTGGAAGTCGATACCAGCAATCTGCCGCCTGAAATTGAATTGAGCGAGGCCCGGGACAGAGCTATTGAGATTCTGCGAAACCGGGTGGACGCCCTGGGAGTTACCGAGCCTTTAATTACCCGGGAAGGGCAGAAATGGATAGTCATTCAACTGCCGGGAATCAAGGATCCGGAGCGGGCAGTTAAAATTATCGGCCAGACCGCCCTGCTGGAATTTAAAATAGTGGATGAGCGCCATCCGATCACGGATATGATGGACGCGGACGGCAATACCGATGCCGCCCGGGTTCCCAGCGGGTATGAGATTCTCAGCGGACGGGAAGGGGATTTCTTTGTTTTAAAAACTAAAAAACTCTTGACCGGCTCCCATCTCGTGGACGCCAAAGTTCAGATGGATGGCTATAACCGGCCGATTGTGGCTTTTAAATTCGATAGTGAGGGCGGAAAGCTTTTCGGCGCCATTACCGGCAGTAATGTCAATAAACGTTTGGCGATTATTTTGGACAGCCGGGTCTATTCCGCGCCGGTTATTAAAACCCGGATCGGCGGTGGCAGCGGAATTATCGAAGGGCAATTCAGCCTGGATGAAGCCAAGGATCTGGCTCTGGTTCTGCGCGCCGGCGCTTTGCCGGCCCCGGTAAATATTATCAATAAATATGTGGTTGGACCTACCCTGGGGCGGGATTCAGTGGAAAAGGGTAAACTTTCCTGGATGGTCGGCATTGTAATGGTAGTGCTTTTCATGCTGGTTTATTACCGCACTTCCGGAATAATTGCCAATATCGCGCTGGTCTTGAATTTTATTTTTTTGATGGCACTGCTGGCCGCTTTGCAGGCTACGCTTACCATGCCCGGCATTGCCGCGATAATTTTAGTCATGGGCATGTCGGTTGATGCCAATGTGCTCATTTTTGAACGTATCCGCGAGGAATTACGTACCGGAAAAACCGTGCGGGCCGCGATTGATGCCGGATACGCCAAAGCGCTCTGGACGATTGTCGATGCTAATGTGACCACCCTGATTACGGCTTTTATTTTGTATCAATTCGGAACCGGGCCGATCAAGGGTTTTGGCGTAACCTTGTTATGCGGTATCGCCATCTCGATGTTTACGGCGCTGATAGTCACGAAATTGATTTTCGACTCCCGCAAGCATTATAAGCGGCTTTCGATATAAAATTTTTACTTGTAATTTCCCGCAACCTGCTGCTGAGTTGCGATATGGAGTTTCCCTCTTAAGTAGGGGCACGGCACGCCGGGCCCCCTACTTGGCAGGATGTGTTAAGATGAAGTTCCTCTTTTTAAAGGGGACATACTGCAAAGAGCTTCAATCATTTAGGAGGATTTAAAGCTTATGCTTCAAATTATAAAGAATTCTCACATTGATTTTATGCGGATACGTCGTGTAGCTTTTATTATTTCCGGTATATTCATGGCGGCCGCCTGTTTTGCTATGATTCAATTAATCCGGGGACAAGCCAACATGGGTGTGGATTTTGCGGGCGGTACCAGCATTGAAATCGAGTTTGAAAAGCCCATTTCAGCGGAACACCTGCGTCAAGCCATGAATGTTCCGGAATTTAAAAATGTTAGTCAGCAATATATCCGGGAGGCGGGCCGGAACAAGTACATGCTGCGGGTTCTGGCTCCGGATTTGCCTACGGCGAAAGTAAGCACCCGAGTAATGGAAGTATTGCAGGCGGATTTCCAGGATAATACGGTGGTTTTACTGGCTTCGGAAGATGTGGGTCCCACGGTCTCAGCGCATTTGCGCCAGCAGGCTTTGTACGCGGTTTTTTGGGCTGTTATTATGATCATTTTGTATATCTGGTGGCGTTTTGACTTCCGGTTCGCCGTAGCCGCTACTGTGACCACTTTTCATGACGTGGTAACGATTATCGGGATTTTCATATTAATGCGTTACGAAAT
Source organism: Candidatus Firestoneibacteriota bacterium (assembly GCA_030635415.1). GTDB lineage: Bacteria > Oederibacteriota > JAAXVQ01 > JAAXVQ01 > JAUVAV01 > JAUVAV01. Next base: position 1,438 of record DAOVYW010000202.1, on the reverse strand, counting down.
CAGCTGGATATTGATAACTGCTTTATTAACTATTGCGGGTTATTCCCTCAATGATACGATAGTTGTTTTTGATCGTATTCGCGAGAGCTTACGGCACCGCCGCAAAGAGGATTTTCAAAAAATCGTGAATTCCAGTATTAACGAGACTTTGTCGCGTACCATTATTACTTCGGCTACCACCCTGGCAGTAGTACTGGCGCTTTACTTCCTTGGCGGAGAAGTCATTCATGCCTTTTCTTTGGCCATGCTTATGGGTATTCTGGTCGGTACCTATTCCTCGATATTTGTGGCCAGTAATATTCTGGTGGAATGGCATCTGCGTGATCCCATACGCCGGTAGAATTTTAATTGAAGCGTAGGGGCCGGGGGCTTCTTTATCCTGCCTGTCCTGAGCGTAGCCGAAGGGAGCCTGCCGAAGGGCATGCCCGCCCCTGCCTTGCAGGACTTATCTCCAATGAATTCCTCTGTCTTTCAAATTGAAGTGTAGGGGCCGGCTTCCATGCCGGCCCCATACACATGGCATCAAGGGAATTTGCCAGCTGTAATGCTGAGGTAAGAGTTGGGAAATCTGCTGATATGCAAGAGCTATTCAGTGGCAAGCCGGGGAGATGGAATTTTGAACAATTTGACCAATAAAGTAGTGATTCTTTTATGGGTATTGCTGTCATCGTGCTCTAATTTAGTTCAGGTTGATCCAATATCCTGTGCCAAGGATTCCATAGGCAAAAAGTATTTAGTCAAAATTGATGAGTCACAAAAAAGATTTTTTATTACGCAAGAGAATCTAAACGTGGAAGAGTTGAAAATGATTATCCGAAACGTTGGGCGGTGTTTATCACATCATACTTGGTCAAAAAAATGGTCACTAAGCGTATTTTCAGATAAAAAATTAGCCGGTTACAAGGATGATCCCCAAGTTATTCGTTTTCACAAAGATGAGGAATGGACAAAGGGCTATCTTGCCGAGTACGACAGTGTTAGTGGCCGGTTAATACTTAATCCTGTTTTTAAGCCAATGACTTCGGAGCTGAAGTGAAAGGGAAAATGAGTACATAAAACCATAAGCGTGCTTTCAATTTCAAGTTTTTCCACCCGTTTTCGACCGCCGGCGGTAGTGTGGGACGGGTGATCTTTTCCTCTGGGAATAGGGTATATGATGTCTCTTCCCGTTCCTGATTTTATTTATTTCCATGTTTGATAATATCTCTCAAATGCGCTATACTTTTGAATGTGGGTGCGCATACTTGCTTAATGCTTCCTGTGTTAATTTTTATTTTCCGATGTGAGAAAAAATGAAACCTTGGCTGCTTGCAACATGTATTGTTATAGGACTACTCTCCGGCTGTGGTGGAAGTGGAATTCCCCAAAGAAACACCGAATTTCAGAAACTCCGGGATGCGGTTAAATCTTACAATGATTACCGCCGTCTTGAGCGGGC
>DAOVYW010000216.1 GCA_030635415.1 Candidatus Firestoneibacteriota bacterium | reverse complement strand
CCTGCAACTGATACTAATTAACACTGATTATCTTTATACTACACTCCATGACTTTAAATATACAAATTTATTTTTTTATTTATCAATCTTCAGCACCGCCAGAAAGGCTGCTTGCGGGATTTCCACATTGCCTACATGCTTCATCCGTTTCTTGCCTTCCTTCTGCTTTTCCAGAAGTTTGCGTTTGCGGGTAATATCACCGCCATAGCATTTGGAGATTACGTCCTTGCGCAGGGCCCGGATGGATTCCCGTGCTATCACTTTCGCGCCAATGGCCGCCTGGATAGGCACCTCGAAGTTTTGGCGCGGTATTATGCCTCGCAGTTTTTCCACCAGAACCCGTCCCCGCTGCTCCGCGAAATCCCGATGACAGATGAAAGAAAGAGCGTCCACTGGTTCCCGGTTCACCAATATATCCACTCTAACCATCTTTTCCCGGCCATAGCCGGCAATTTCGTAATCCATGCTGGCATATCCCCGGGTGCGGGACTTCAACTGGTCATAAAAATCCATAATTACCTCTACCAGGGGCAGGCGGTAGGTCAACTTGACACGCTGGGTATCCAGGTATTCAGTGTTGCGATACCCGCCCCGGCGTTCCTGGGCCAATTGCATAATAGCCCCCACATATTCCGCCGGCGTTAAAATGGTAACATTCATGTAAGGCTCTTCAATATATTCAATCTCCCCGGAGCATGGTAATTGCGCGGGATTATCCACCTCGAATGTCTTGCCATTGGTCTTGTGCACCCGAAAAACCACTGACGGGGCAGTGGCGATCAGATTAAGACTGAATTCCCGTTCCAGGCGCTCCTGGATTATTTCCATGTGCAAAAGACCTAAAAAACCGCAGCGAAACCCGAATCCCAGGGCAGCGGAATTTTCCGGTTCGAAAAAAAGCGAGGCATCATTCAGTTTCAGCTTTTCCAGAGCCGTGCGCAGGTTCTCAAATTCCCCGGCCTCAATCGGGTAGAGTCCGCAGAACACCATGGGTTTTATTTCCTTAAAATCCGGCAAGGCCTTTTCCGCCGGGCGAAAATATTCCGTAACCGTATCCCCTACTTTTACGTCCGCAATGGTTTTTATTCCCGCAATAATATAACCCACTTCACCGGCAGTAAGTTCATCTATGGCTTGGGCCGCCGGCGTAAACACACCTACCTCGTCAACCTGATAGGCCGTATTGGTAGCCATCATGCGTATGGTCATGCCTTTGCTAACCCGGCCCTCCATTACGCGCAGGTATGCGATTACTCCGCGATAAACATCAAAATGCGAATCAAAAACCAGGGCCTTCAGGGGAGCGTTTTTATCCCCGCCGGGAGCCGGAATTCTATCCCGCACGGCGTGAAGCACTTCTGCCGTACCTTGCCCGGTCTTGGCTGAAACCGCAATTGTGTCCTGGGAGGAAAGCGAGAGCGCTTCTTCCAACTGGTGCGCCACTTCCTCCGGCCGGGCCGCGGGCAGATCTATTTTATTCAATACCGGAATCAGGCACAAATCATTCATCTGCGCCAACTCGGCATTGGAGAGGGTCTGGGCCTCTATCCCTTGAGCCGCATCCACTACTAATAACGCCCCTTCGCAAGCCGAGAGCGAGCGGCTGACTTCATAATTAAAATCCACATGTCCGGGCGTATCAATGAGGTTGAACTGGTAAACCTGTCCGTCATCGGCTTTAAAAGTAAGACGCACGGCTTTGGCCTTAATGGTAATGCCCCGTTCGCGTTCCAGATCCATGTCATCCAGAATCTGTTCCCGCATATCCCTTTTAGAGACCGCCTGCGTAAATTCCAGAATCCTGTCAGCCAGGGTGGACTTACCGTGATCAATATGCGCAATAATGCTAAAATTCCGAATATGAGTATTTGACATTCTTCACGGCACCAATTTATGACCGGCAGTTATGGTGTTAGCGGAGGCTTCAGCCGGTACCGGCGGTCCCAATTCCGACGTGACTGGCAGATAGACGAATTTAAAATAGGGGTTTTTGTCCCCATCTTCCGCGCAGACCGCTTTAACAGCTACCATTTGCCGACCGCCGTTCCGGGCGTATATCTGATCGGTTCGGAAACGCAGTCTCACGCTTTGGCCGGCCGAATCGGGATCCAGTTGGGAAATCACCTTGGGTTCCGTATCCAATATGACTAAACGGGGCAGAGAAACTAACTCAACTGCTATGGCGGTCAGAGTATTTGAAGTGGCATTAGTAATCTCCACCTGGATTTCGGTCTCACGGCCGCGGATAACTTCCATGGGCGCAACCAACTTCATGTTATATGATATGCGCGCATTAGCGGCTTTAGCGCTGGAAAAAGATGCCGCGCCGGCCATGGCCCATTCCATGGTACCATAAGGGCCGCGGGCTCCGAAATAGGCCCGTCCCATATCATGCCAAAAAAAGCCGAAATGCTTGGCCTTAGGCATCAGCTTATCCATGGCCTGAACCTGGCGGATATAGTGCTCCTCAGGTCCGCCAGGATCTTTGGTCCGGCCCAACAGGTTCCAGTCTACACATTGTCCAATCACCACACCGGCAGGCGAGCGACGCAGATAGTTTTTCCAGGAATTCAGCATGTGGGGGAAATCTCTTTTATCAATGGAGTAAAACATGGGCGCATTGAAACCCACGCCCGCATCCAGCATCATCAACATATCCTGGCCGTGTTGATGACCGGTCTTCCAGCCCAAGGAAAAAACCCAGAGCGGCTTGTCCGGCTGGACAGCCTGAACAATATCGGCCAGAACTAAGGCTACTTTATGCGCCCGCCACCACTGCCATTGCTCGCGTACCAGGGCATCTCGTTCCACCTCGATCAAGCGGGCCATCCAGAAACTACGCTCATCCGCCGACCATTTCCCCCATTCCACTGGTGTTTGGACAGCCATGTCTTGCGTAAATTCCCCTGCAAATTCATAACCTCCGACATCTGTGCGCATATAATCCAGGCCTAGGTAATCCACCACCGGACTCGCTTCGAATTTCCGGAGTAGTTCCACTATATCCTTGATGCGTTTTTCGCATCCCAGGGATACGTACCGCAGCCGGCGCAGGGTCTTTTTTTTGCGATCCCATCCCCAGGTATAAGTATAACCAGTAGCTTCCGGCTTATTCCCGATAACCACAAAAGCCGTGATCCAGGCGCCATATTTCATTCCCGCCTCATGCACCGCGTGACCCACTCGATCCATTAATTTGACTGTGAAAACCGACCAGGGAAATTGTTCCGGCTTCAATCTGGCCCACACCTGGGTCTGACCAATGCAGTGCCAGAAAGCGTCGGCTCCCATGAAATCAGCCCAGTGTACCAAATTACGCCAGGAACGCGGCTTTTCGGGCGTTAGTCCGGGTGAGGCGTTAGGTCCTTTTTTTCCGCCTTCATACGTCACTACGGAAAACCCGGGCAACAGAGCCCGGGGCTGTCGTCCCCGAATCCCAAAATACTTAGAGGCTGTCAAGGTCGTTCCGTCAGCCAGCCCGGCGCTGAGTTTAACCGTGTACTTGCCCAGCACCGGATTAAAAGGTATCGGCCAGCTTCCTTCCCATTTGTCCTCCCCGGATCGCCGAAGCAGTATACTCTTCTGCTTTCCAATTGTGAGAACCCGGCGCTTTCCTCGCCATATACTGGCGCTCAATTTGTCCGGAAGCTGCGCGGCCCAAGCTG
>DAOVYW010000144.1 GCA_030635415.1 Candidatus Firestoneibacteriota bacterium | reverse complement strand
GTAGGGGCACGGCACGCCGTGCCCCTACCAACACCGACGCGAATAATTCCATGTATGTGATTTGGCATAATCACAAACTCATCCATTGCAACTCCAGGACGTAATTCCTGAGTGCGCAACCATTCTTTCCTCACGATTTCTCCGACACCACTCAAATTAACCGAATTATCTTGCACATCACCCAATATACATTTCTTATCTCCAGTACAAAGGGTTATAAAGTAACCGCCGACCAAGGTATAATTATATCCTGGTATACGTATTGATTTACGATGTAATTTCTTCTGTATATTTTCCATCACATCTCCGACTATAATCTGCTGTTTTCGTGGATAAAAATGCTCTAATGCTTTTCTAAATAATTCACCTCTCTCTTCCTTTAGGCGCCGTCTGGTTATAATGTCGGCCGTTTAGTCCACTACATTTTATTACTGCTGTCAACAGTAAAAAAACCAGACTATGGAATGCTGAACTAGCAGCGTCAATTCGTGAATTACTCCTACAAACTGCATCAAGATATGCATCCTCGCAACGACTATATCAATAATAATTTTATTTAAACCGCTTTATTAATACCTATTATACATATCACCCCAGATTTTTACTCCGTGTATCCCGAATGGCACTAACTTAGACATTTTTTCGGCGTTCAAGTAAGGGCACGGCGCGCCGTGCCCCTACATAATACAGCGTTACATGCAAAATAATAATATTTTATACAGATGTAATATAAAAACAGCTTAAGTTAGTGCCATTCCTGTGTATCCCCATACAAATAAGATTGACGCTACTGTACTGTCATGTTAAATAGTATTCTATCCACCGCTTTTTATTACCAGAATATCCAATTCCCCGCTCTGAAGAGCGGGGAATTGGATATGATCTGTAGAAAACCATTATTACTATCCCGCTTCATCCCCGGCTTGAAAGCCGGGGAATTCGCGGTTAACATATTAAGGAGGCTTGGTTATGAAACACACATTACTTTTAATACTTTGCTTTATGCTGATTTCCACGGCATCCGCACTGTGGGCGCAAACCGTACAGGAAACCGCTCCCGTGGATACACCGGCTGTCCGGACAACTCCGGAAAGCGCAGCCGCGGAAACATCCGTTTCCCCACTGCCGGACAAATCCCAAGAATCGGCATCCTCGGTTCAGGTCCCAAAAGAACCCGCCAACTCCAATTACGGCTGGAAACCGGAGATAATCGGCCGGCTTAACCTGGCGCAAAACGCTTTTGACAACTGGTCGCAAGGCGGCGAGGATTCGCTATCCTGGCAAGTCACCCTGCATGGAAAATGCGCCAATGATCAGGCAAATTATAACTGGTCCAACGCCGGGAAACTGGCCTTCGGCCAAATCAAGGCCGGCGCCGGGGAAATGAAAAAATCCGTGGACGAGATCAATCTGGAGAGCGTGTTCAATTACAAACTAAAAATCCCCATCAACCCTTTCCTGGCCGTAAAGGGCGAGACGCAGTTCACCACCGGGTATGCGTACACGAATAATGCCAAGCTCGCGGTCTCGAATTTCATGGACCCTGTCTATTTAACAGAAAGTTTAGGCGCGGGATATTCCCAAGGCAAATTTCTTCGAACCCGTCTTGGTTTGGCCGCCAAACAAACCATCACCAATCAATATCCTCATCCCTATGCTGATAATCCTAACACGCCGGCAATAGAAAAAATCAAGTATGAGTACGGGCTGGAGTCCGTAACTGATTTGAGCCTGAAATTCTCGGATATACTGACATTCACTTCCAAACTGGAAATTTTCTCCAATTTAAAAGCCACGGATCAAATCGATGTTCGCTGGGATAACCTCTTTACCGCCAGTCTATCGAAATACCTTAATGTGGCTTTTAATATGCAGTGGTTCTATGACAAAGACATATCGCCCCTCCGCCAAATCAGGAAGACCTTGACTCTGGGCTTGATTTATACTTTCATCTAACCAAGCACCTGACCTGCTCAAGATATTTAGCCACGTGCGGCTGGGGGTGCAGATACTGTGCCTCTTCCAGATGCTCAATAGCCCGTTGATATTTCCCCTGTTCCACCTCGACCCGGGCCTGCCGGATAAGCGCTGTGATCTTCATCTCCCCCAGCCGACCGGCCCGCTCGTAGGCTAAAAGAGCCCGCTCATACTCCTTTTCCTCATGATAGATATCACCCACTGCCAGCAATATCCGGGTATTCAGCGGGTCTTCTTCCAGAAGCTGTTGATAAGCTTTTAAAGCCACCCTGGTTTTTCCATTGATTTGAGCCTCCCGGGCCGATTGCCAATGATATTTTTTGCGCTGATCAGCGGTTAATAACCCCTTTTTTTCCAGGGCCCTGGCCCGCTTGAGCATAGCGCCCGCACCCATGGTATCTCTGACCATCAGGAATGCGTCAATGGCGCGCAATAATCTTTCAATTGAGGGCTTTTCTTTCGCAAAAGCTTCACGATAGACTTTCCGGGCAGCGTGGGGTTGGCCCTGGTTTATCAACAGGTCACCCAGAGTGGCCAGCGCTTCAGGCGAAGCTGCTTCCAACCGCCGGGCGCTCTCCAGGGCCGCGATCGCGCGCATGGGCTGGTCCAAAGCCAAACGGGTATTTGCCAAAAGAGACCATAATTCACCCCGCAAGGGAAATTCCTCAATCACATGTTCCAGGATTTTTCCCGACTCTTTATAACGTTCTTGTTCCAGCAAGGATTTGGCCAATCCTAAATAGGCATTAACATCATCAGGTTTATACAGCAGCGCCTGGCGGTAGGCGGATTCAGCCGGAATTGGTTCGCCCTTCATTAAATATGTGTATCCCAGCAATGTCATGGTCGAAGGCTTAACCGCTCCGGCCAGAAGCAAGGATTGCAATTCCTGCAATGCCATATCGATTTCACCCTGTTGGAGCATAACTCTCGCCAGATTGGCTCGCGCCCGGGAAAAAGCCGGCATTTTTTTCAGCGCCGCCCGGTAAGCTGATTCAGCTTTTTTCAATTCGCCGGACTGAAAACAAAGGTTTCCCAAAGCAAAATCCAGAGCCGGACTTGAGTCGCGCTTAATCCGGGATTTAAGAAATTCAATTATTTCAGGAATTTCCTGATCTTTTTTAATTCCTGCTGATATCCGATTTAATATCTCCGCTTCCTGCGTGGTAACCTCAGGCTCGCTTGACTCTGGCATTTTAGCGCTGGAATAGCCGCGGTCAGCGTGTAAAAACACTGGCATGCCAAAGGTAAATATAAATAAAAGGCAACAGACGGGTATATTTCTTATTCGCATTCTCTTCTCCCTACTTTTCCAAGCTAAACTCCAGCGGCTGAATAACCCGCGTGGCCACGGGCTTGCCCCTCCTGGTCCCCGGTTTAAACCGCCACTTTTTTACCGCATTAATCGCTGCTTGCTCAAACACCCCAACCGGCGAAGCGGATTGAACTGCTATCCGGTCAACCGTACCGTCAGCATTGACAACAATTGCCAGCACTACCCGGCCCTTCACGTTCCTTAACTTCGCGGCCAAGGGATATACCGGCAACATTGTAAATACACCCCGGGATGGTTGGTCCACCACGGAAATATCAAAAACCAGATCCCCGACCCCTCCCATCAGGGATGGCCCGAAATTCAGGCTAAAATCCCCGAAGCCCGGTTCCAGGCTCAAAGCGGCATTAATTCGCGTCATTGCGAGACTCTGCCGGGGCTCTGCCAACTTAGGCTTCCGGACTTTTGTCCTTTTTTTAATGGGCGGCGGAATACGCGGCAATGTCTTACGAATTTCCATGACCGAGACCGGGCGAAGTTTAAGCCGTTTTTTCTGGCGAACCAGCATATCGAGCAGGGGCAATGATAAAAAAATGCCCAGAGTAATTAGAATACCGGCGATTGCCACCTTATAGCTCCACTTCGGCCCCATATCCGGACAATACAACCTGGGGGTGTTCATTCCGCCTCCGTGGCAATACTTACCTGTTTGGCGCCGGCCAGTTTGCATTCGTCTATCACATCCACTACTATGCCGCTCCGGCTCTGGGCGTCGGCAATAATAATCACCGGCCGCTCCCGGTCTTTCAGCAGGCGCGATACTAAACCGCGAACGCCGCTCAGCCCGATTTCATTACCGCCATAAATTACGCCGCCGTTTTCCGAAACTCCCAGCATGATGCTTTGCTTTTCCAGATTTTGCGCGCTGGCAGCCTTGGGTTTCTGGATTTGTATGCCGATTTCCTCCACAAAAGCAGTGGTCACGATAAAAAATATCAGCAGTAAAAACATCATATCAATCAAGGGCGATATATTGATCTCCACCGAGTCCGAAGATTGTAAATATCGATGACGGTTCATTGCCCCCTCCGGTGCAGGCCTAAAGAAAAGTGAATTTGCAATGCTGAAAAACGCACCTCAACCTGTTGCAGTTTTTTCCGCAGCAAGGAGATGCCGAAAATGCCGGGAATCGCGATAATCAGGCCAAATTGGGTGGTAATCAGGGCCTGGCTGATCCCCGAGGCCATTAATTCCGTGGTTTGGCTCGACCGTTCCGCAATGGCTGAAAAGGTATTAACCATGCCGAACACTGTGCCCAGCAATCCCAGCAAAGGGGCGGAAGTGACCAGCGCGCTCAGCACGGACAGATCGCGCTCAAAAGGCGCGAACTCTTTCTGTCTCATCTCGCTGAATATATGGATTAAATCCCGGCCTTGACTAAGCTTTTCAATCGTATAAGCGATCATGTAGTTTATTCGGCCAGCCCGGCCCCAAGCCGGAGGTTTTACCCGGCTCCAGCTATGGCTCTTGGCCAATTCCTCCTGCAGTTCGTCTTCTATACCCTCGGGCGCGGACAGGAGTTTTTTTAAACGCCCATTCATTTTTATAAAGTAGTACCAGATGAAGATGCAAACTCCGGCCAGGGGAATAAGCAACCAGCCGCCTTTGATCCAGTACTGGAAACTCTCGATTAGGTTATTCATTTTTTCACGTATCCTTCAATTGTTGGGGGCAACCCTACGGAAAATATTTTCATTGCGCTTTTTGCATTTGTAGGGGCCGGCCCCGTGCCGGCCCAGGGTTTTCAATCCACGAACGGGCGGGCACAGGGGCCCGCCCCTACGGAAAACATTATCTTTTTCCTCTTGCCGCGCGGGTGATTATTTTTTCTTCCTGATATGCAATCCATTCACAAAAGAAATCGCGGTTTGTTCCATGGTATGGACCACGGTTTTAACCTTTTTCGATAAATAAGCGTGAACCAGGAGCGCGGGAATGGCGGTTACCAGACCGAATTCCGTTGTGATCAGGGCCTCGCTGATACCTCCGGAAAGCAGGTTTACTTTGCCGGTTCCGAAAATCGCCACCAGGTCAAAAGTATGGACCATACCGGTAACCGTGCCCAATAGACCTAAAAGCGGCGCAACCGCGGCTGATACGGCTAAAACCGGAAGATTTTTTTCCAGAGCCGGAATTTGGCTTAAAATCTGTTCATGCATTATTTCCTCAATATGCTCCTGAGGCGCGTTATAATGGTGCACCCCTTCAGCCAAAACCGGCGCAATCGGCGCTCCCGCTTTCCGGGCTTCACTCCCGGCCTGCTGAATTTCGCCGCGATGAATAAAAGCCAGAACATTGGCAATAACCGGTTCTACATGGGTTTTTAATTTCCGCAGTTCAATAAATTTTCGAATCGCCACTCCCAGGCAGAGCAGGCCCAGTCCCAATATGGGAATCATGACAATACCACCGGCCCGAATATGCTGGAACCAGGATTTTTTATGCTGTTTCACCTTTATAGCTTCGCCCAAGGTAAAATCCAGCAATACCTCGGCTTCGCGGCCAAGAGCCAGTTCCTGCAGATTCGCCGCGTTTAATCCTAATATAATTTGCGGAATGGCGCTTCCCAGGTTTATGCCAATCAGACCCGCTCTCTTTCCTTTATCATCCACGAAAAAATTAATTGGTCCGGCCTGGATAAAAGTTCCGGAATAGAGCAACCCATTTTTATCCAAAGCCTGTCCTTTAAAGACTGTCCCGCCCAGGTTAACCTGGTTTTGATTGCCGATCATATCCAGCATGGGCTGAATAGCCTCCAGCACGGCTTCCGAAGATTCCGCCCTCAAGACCGGGTCAAGCTCCTGCCTGGTTTCTTTTAAATGGTTTTCTTCTGCCAGGGTCATGCGGGCCGTCATCTCCCGGTAATACCCCGAGAGCAGGGAAGCGCAGAAATTCACCTCTTCTTTTAAAGAACCTGCCCGAGCCTGCAACTGCTGATACCCGGTCTCCTTAATCCATATTAAATCTTTCAACTCCTGCCGCTTTTCCCTGAGGGGAATAATTCCGCTTTCCAATTCGGCGATCCTGCGGCTTAGCATAATCCTCTCTGCGGAATGCTGCTTGCGAATCACCGTTAATTGGGAGCTCGTTTTTTTAATATCCGTT
>DAOVYW010000195.1 GCA_030635415.1 Candidatus Firestoneibacteriota bacterium | reverse complement strand
TTTTGCCCTAAGAAAAGCAATTGATGTTAAAATTGCTAAAATTAGACAGCTTGCTCGGTTACCTCACTAATGAGTCAACGATTCACACCTTCGGTTACCTTTTATTATGAGTCAACACGAACCTATCAGTTATGGTACTTCGCTATAACTTTTTTTTCTATTTCGTTTTTAGGGAGAACTTGTTAACCCTAAAAGGCCTGTCCCAATCCCCAGGTATACACAGTCTCAGCCGTAGTATCGGTTCGGTGGGAAATGTCAAAGCGAATGGTCAGGAGTTCTTTTCCCAATAAAAAGGTGTGGAGTCTGAAGCCCAGGCCGATAGAGTTTCTAATATCTTCGAATCCGGCTTCGAAATAATTGTCAGTTACCAGTCCCAAATCGTTGAAAAAGATCATTTGGATGTTTTTCATTAAAATAAAATCCAGGGGCCATAGCGTATAATTAATATCTTTCGCGAGCGGAAACCGCAGTTCCATGCTTAGGGACGCGATTTGGCTTCCCAGCAGGGTGCCGTATTTATATCCCCGCAGCGTACCGGATCCGGGCAGAAGACCAATGCCTCCGAACATAAAAACCGGATGCTCGGGGCCAATGCTGGCGGCGGCCAGGAGGCGGACGCCCAAAATCAGTTGGGGATTGATTATATCCAGGCTTTTATAGGCCTGGGAATCAAGCTGGAGTAAACTGTATGTTTCATGAGCGCCCAGAAACCGGTCGGCCTGAACCAGGGAAAGGTTATGGCGTACTCCCGCTGCGGGTTCAAAATCAAGCCAGGAAGTGCTGTCATGCACCAGTGAGAGCCGAAAGCTGGCTATCCGCCGGGAAATAACCTCTTCTTCCTCCTCTTCTTCATATGCGCGGCGCAGATTGCGCAGTGCGATTTCCAGTTCCATCCGGTCGAAGGTGGAAAAAGGTTTCCGGAATTCCACGGCGCCTCCGATCTCTTCGTCGTTAAATTGGTTAATCAGGGTGTCGGTTTCCAGATCAAGCAACCGGTAGAAATTTTCTCGATATTGTCCGGTAAAAGTGAGGGCAACCGGATAAGTTAAATTGGAATAACTAATCAGGGTCCGGGCTTGATATCCGGGAATAAAATCGGTAGTTACGCTTAGCAAGTGGTTTCCCAAATAATCGCTGGCCGTAAAGTACCCTCCGCCCACCAGTCCTTGAGAACTGTCATACCCCGCCAAGAGAAATATTAAATCCGGTGAAAAACGGAAGGAGTAAGGCCGGGAGGACAGAATCACGTTTTCCCGGGAGACCGGTTCTGGTTGGCTTTGAGAATCCGTGGTCAAGACGGATTCCGGCAGCGCCGGTTTTCCGGAATCCGGAAGTACGATTTTCCCGGCTTTTTCAGCCGCGGGGACGGACGCCAGGTAGATTTTTCGATTTCCGGCCTCATAGACCACAAACGCCATTTGTTTTCCCTCCGGAGACAGGGCGGGTTGAAAAGCTCCACTGACAAGGTCGGTAATTTGTAGAATGGCGCCGCTAGCCAACTCCAGCCGAAAAAGATTGAAGATACCATCGGGGTCGGCGGAATAATAGAGGTAATCTCCATCCGGAGAAAAAGCCGGAGATCGGTGCTGAAATGAATCATGACTCAGCAAAACGGTTTTCCCGGGTACTGGGCCCAAAAGATTCCAGCCTAATTGCCAAAAGGCGCCCCGTTCGGTGCTGAATAACAGGGCTTGGCCGTCCGGTGACCAGGCGGGAGTATCATCGGCCCAGCGATCCGAGGTGATTTGTGATAATTTACGGGTATGTACGTTCCAGGAATAAATATCCGAAATTCCATTATTAAGGCCGACTACGGCAATGTGTTCGCCGTCGGGCGACCAGGCGGGAGAATAAAAATCATCTATTGGGAGATCATTAAGCTTCAGCGAACGGTTGGTTAGGTCTAATATGTAAAGGTGCGGCCGGCCTTCTTCCCGGGCCACAAAAACTATTTTTTTTCCGTCCGGAGACCAGCTGAGGGGGCGTCCGCGCCGGGAAAAGACCTCAAAATTGCGGCGGGTTATGGCGCGCGGTTTCCCAGGACTTCCCTGTTCTTTCAGATAAATGCGCGTGATACGATCCTGATCCGAGATAAAAGCCAGCCGGCGTCCATCCGGAGACCAGACCGGACCTAAGGAGTCGGTTAAACGGCCGGCACGAGTGGTATTTAAAGAGCGCCCGATAGCCGCGGCGGTCTGGCGTTTATCCGCCTGAACCCAGTATTTTTGGCGTACCCAGTAAAGGAATTCTTGGTTGAACTCCTGAAGTCCCAGACCAATGGTTTCCCGCAGGATTTGAGAGATGGAAAACCCGATCTTGAATTTTTTAAAAATTACGGCCAGTTTTTCCTCGCCGAAGCGGTTGGCCAGATACTGGACCGCCAGTTGGGATTCCTTGTAGGCCAGGTAAACGTCATCCAGATGGTTAAAACCCTCCAGCCTGGTCAAGGGCAGGAGACGGTCGTGAAGTACGGCGTCACGGACTATCATATCGGCATAACTGTCCCAGTTTTGGGCTGCATATTCCGCCAGACCTTCCATGATCCATAAGGGGATCAGGTAGCCCTTATATATCCGGAAAGAGCGTATGCCCTCGCCATAGAGAATATTAAATTGCAGAGCGTGAAGAAACTCATGAAAGACAACCTCCCGGAGCGCGCGGGGAGAAGGGGGAGCCGGTAAAGCGATACGGTTTTTAAAAGCTTCGGTAAAACCTCCGGTTCCCACACCGATGATATGAGGGAGAATATTGGTTTGCTGGAAATCAATCTGGTTGCGGTAGATAAACAGCGGGGTTTTTTCCTGGGGTTTAAAGCGGAGGAGACGAGTGTTATGAAGATAAGCGGCCTCGGCATGCTGACAGACTTCCCGCGCGAGTTCTTCTTCTTCCGGGTAATAATAAATTTCAAAATGCTCGGTCTCAAAAATATGCCATTCCATAGCACGAGTATGGAGCTTGTTTTTACCAAAGCCTAAAGCCCGGGCCGGTCCCCCACCCAGCAAGAGTATCAAGCCGGCGCCAATTAATATCCGGAAAAAAATGCTTGTCCTCATAAATACAATACCTGCCTAATTTCCCATGCCCCACAGTGAAAAAGGTTAAGGGTGATGTTATCCTTAAAAAGTATTTTACAACATTTTCGCTCCGCTTTCTGATTTTTTTTCGTGTTAATATTCAAAGGGCACAATTAACCACGCTGTAGGGGCGTTTAATTAAACGCCCCCACAGCCGCCGGGATGTCCTGATAAACGGTTGACTAAGGTGCAGGCGTAGGGGTGATAATATGTTTGTTTTCAAGCTCTTGCAGAATACCAAGCGCCAGTTGGCGCCGGGAACCATACAGGCGGTTTATCCGGCTGCGAAGAAATTCGGCGGCCGGTGCGCCGACCTGAAGCATGCCTTTTTTTACGCAGTATTCCAGGTAATTCTTCCGCGCAAATTCACTCGACAACGGATAGGTTTGATCCAAAGCTTTCCATACAGCTCGGGCGATACGCTTTCCCAGGCCGCGTTGACCATGAAATCGCACGACATCCCTAATTTCTTTGAGGGTCATCCATCCCGTGCCGGAAAGGAAATACACGGCGTCTTCCAGGTATTCCACTTTAGGACTTTCGAAAGAATTGCGCGAGAGAATGGCGTAACGCGACAATGCCCAAATACGATTGAAAGCGGAGCGGAAGTCATCTAAGGTGTGTTCAGGAGCATAATAACGGATGGTATGTATTTTTTTTTCGCCATTTTCCTTCCAGGCCAGCGTGATCGTGCCCTGGGCGGCATGGGTTCTTAAAAGCCGGCCACGGTATTTGTTTTTCAAGGCGAATTCACGTATTTTCCGCATATCTTCAAAACAGGACCAGTATTCCTCCGGCGGAATACGTCCCGTGCGCCGTCCGAGATAATTACGAAACCATATTTTAACTTTTGGACCGCGCTGTTCTATAATAATAGCGGTTTCATTGCCGCTTTTTCCACGGATGTCGTATACTATCAGCCGCGAAAACGTGATGGAATTATTATTCGGCCGGGGCACAGGGGTGAGAAGGATATCAGCCTTTACTTCCGGGTTTTGAGACGGGGAGGGTGAGAGGCTGGGCGGAGGAGAATTTGATAAAGCTGGAGCCGTCACGGCAAAGAGGAGCAGGCTTATCATAGCAGGAAGCAGCGATCGGCCGAAAGCTCGTGAAAAACGATTTATAGAAGTACCACTTCGGTGAAATTGTAATATGTTAGTCATTCACTTTCCCGCGCGTTGATGATAGGAAATTAGTTCTTAAGCAAAGTTTAACCAAAGATGATAGAAAATTATTTTTGTAAGAAAAGCTTAACAAAATCTGAAATAGTGTGTCAATGATTAAAAAGGGGTGGTGTACCATGAAGCGTAA
>DAOVYW010000053.1 GCA_030635415.1 Candidatus Firestoneibacteriota bacterium | reverse complement strand
CAGCATGATGACATAACTATGATATTGGTAAAGGTGGAGGAGAATCATCCGGCATGAATAAAGTTGAATTATCCCGCCGGATGGCATCGCGCTTCGGGTTTACCCGGCGTGAAGCCGGCATGATAGTAGAACAGTTAATGGACGCAATGACCCATGAACTGGCGCAGGGCCGGCGGGTAGAGATACGCGGACTGGGAACTTTTGGCACCCGGGAGCGTAAGCCCAGTTTGGGCCGGGTCGTTAAAACCGGCCAAACAGTATTCATACCGGCATTGCGACGGATTTATTTTCGTCCCGGGAGAGAGTTAAAAGAAATCCGTGTGGACGGTCTGCCGTCTTTGAACCAGTGAATACGATTACCTTAACGGACCTTAATCCGCCCCAGTGTGAGGCGGTTCGGTATGGTGAGGGGCCATTGCTTATCCTGGCCGGCGCCGGATCGGGTAAAACGCGGGTTATTACTTACCGAATCGGTTTGTTGATCACGGAGCGAAAGGTAGATCCCGCTTCGATTATGGCTGTCACATTTACCAATAAAGCCGCTCTGGAAATGCGTACCCGGCTTAACCAACTGCTGGGCCGGAAAATCGCCCGGCAGATATGGATAGGAACTTTTCATGCCCTCTGCCTGCGCATGCTCAAACAGGAATCGTCTTTCGAGTTCTCAATTTATGACCAGGAAGAAACCAAGCGTCTTTTAAAGGAATGTCAGCGGCAGCTAAATCTGGACGAGAAAGTAATCAAGGTAGAGCATCTGGCTTACCGGATAGAGAGCGCCAAGCATGAGCTGGTAGACGCGGAAGAATATGCGCGCTTGGCCGCGGATTTCAATACACGGCTGACAGCCAAAGTATATACTCTTTACCAGCAAAAATTGGCACGTAACCGGGCGTATGATTTTGGTGATTTGATAATGCGTACCGTGAAAATGCTGGAAGAGAACCCTGAACTGCTGGAGAAATACCGCGATAAATTCCGGTATATTTTAGTGGATGAATACCAGGATATTAATCATGCTCAATATTTTTGGATACGCCATTTATCCGGGAACGACGGCAACCTGACAGTAGTGGGCGATGATGATCAAAGTATTTATCAATTTCGGGGAGCTAATCTCCGGAATATTCTGGAATTCGAGCGGGATTATCCCAAGGCCCGGGTGGTTAGAATGGAGCAGAATTATCGGTCCACGCAAACCATTCTGGAGGCGGCGCATGCCGTGGTCAAAAATAACCGTGGACGTAAAGAAAAAAAACTCTGGACAGAAAATTCCGTGGGAGCAATGATCCAGTATTTTCGGGGTGAGGACGAGACCGGGGAAGCGGCCTTTGTCGTGCAGGAGATTATCCAGGAAGTCTACACCCGCCGCCAATGGACATTGGCGGATTGTGTGCTGCTCTACCGTACGAATGCTCAGTCCCGTCCTTTTGAGGACGCCCTGCGGCGGGAAAGATTGCCCTATCGAATTGTGGGCGGGATGAAATTCTATGATCGCATGGAGATCAAGGACCTGCTGGCTTACCTAAAGGTGCTGGTGAACCCGGCGGATGAAATTTCCCTGGAAAGGATTGTAAATACGCCCGCGCGGGGAATGGGAGAAACAACGCAGGCTAAAATGCGTGAATTAGCCGCCGGGCAGAATTGTACCCTGATGGAAGCCATGGCGCTGGCGGCGCAGGGCCAAACAAACATAAGTGAAAAAAGACGTCAGGCGACTGAAACCTTTATTCGGATGTGTGAACATCTACGCGGC
Organism: Candidatus Firestoneibacteriota bacterium; assembly: GCA_030635415.1. Classification (GTDB taxonomy): domain Bacteria; phylum Oederibacteriota; class JAAXVQ01; order JAAXVQ01; family JAUVAV01; genus JAUVAV01. Next base: position 9,704 of record DAOVYW010000053.1, on the reverse strand, counting down.
CGGATAAGCCAGGTGGAATTGCCCTTCTTCTTAACGGAAGTGCTCACCGAGACCGGTTACCTGAAAATGTGGCAGTCAGCTTCCCGGCCTGAGGCCGCGTCCCGGGTGGAAAACTTAAATGAATTGATTAAGGCGGCCTTGGAATTTTCCCGGGTGGGAGATGGCACCTTGAAGGGATTTTTAGAACAAATTGCCTTGGTTTCCAGTTGGGAGGAAGCCGATTCGAAAGACCGGAATCAAGTTACCCTTATGACCATTCATTCGGCCAAGGGATTGGAATTTCCCCTGGTCTTCATGGTAGGCATGGAGGAAGGCTTGTTTCCCCACAGCAATGCCCTGCAGGAAGATCAGGGCTTGGCAGAAGAGCGGCGTTTATGTTATGTTGGTATCACGCGGGCGCGTGAAAAATTGGTAATAACCGGGACCGCGACCCGAAGCAGCTTCGGCAACCGTATCTATAATACAGAATCCCGGTTTTTGCATGAAATTCCAGCCCGCTTATTTATGGGACATCGTCCTCTTGGCCATCAGCGGGATCAGGAAATCGCCGACCGGCAGGGGTTATGGCGGAGCCGGTCTTGTGATGCCGTAGAGGCCGAAGAGCCGGAGGGGAAAGAAATATTTCCGGAATCCGACGGTGAGGAAGAGTTCTTGATCGGTCAAAGAGTAAGTCATGGCCGCTATGGCGCGGGGACTATAATTGGAAAAAGCGGTGAAGGAGAGAATAAAAAAGTCGAAGTGGCATTTAACCGTTACGGGCGTAAACAAATGCTGATTCGATTCGCCGCGTTGCAGCCCGCGGCCTGTGCCGGCCGATCTGGAGAAGGAGGATTGGGGAATGAGCAATTTTAAGTTTAATATCAGGAAAGGGGAGTCAGGCGGCTATTTAATTTGCGAAATCGCCGGCATGCTGGATATTGCCACTTCGATGGAGCTTGAAATCATAAGCCAACAAATGATTGAGCAGGGAAACGAGCGCTTAATCATCGATTTTTCCCAATTGGATTACATCAATAGCCAAGGTCTCGGAGCTTTGCTTTCCTTGCAAAAAAAACTGGACCCGGGAGGGGGAGGCATGGTCATTGTTTCGGTACCAGAGCGCTGCCAAAAAATATTTGATATTACCGGCTTGAATAAAGCCATTCCCATGTACAAAGATATCGCAGAAGCGCTGAGGCAAGATCCTCTTTTTAAAGCGAGGTGAAATCATGCCGGTTTCAGAGTTTTTTCTTGAAGTTAGCAGTACGTCTGAGAATTTGGCCATGATCCGCAGTAAAATAAGGGCCTATACAAAATCATTTAAAGTTCCTTTGGCCGTGATAGACGAGGTAGAGCTGTCCGTGGATGAAGCCGTTACTAATGTGCTGGAGCATGCCTATTCCGACCAGGCTAAGGGTCTTATTCAGATACGCGCTTGGAAAAAAAGCGATTCCCTCACGGTCACTATCCGGGATTTTGGTGCCGGATATAAACCCCGGCCGGTGAGTTGTCGTGATATCCGTCGTATCCTGGAAGGTTATACCCGTAAAGGCATGGGAAGATTTATTATGAAAGAATGCATGGATTCGGTGCGTTATAAGTCCATACCCCGGAAATACAACGAAACGATACTGGTCAAGAAAATTAAGCGGGGTCGGTAAACCTATACCTATAGGATGAATATATTGGAGTTGACAAAACGATACCTGGTTATAATTTGCTCTTGCATGGCGCTAATAGCCGGAGGCTGCGCTTCGATCGGGAAACGGGCAGCCCAACAGATTGAATACATTGTTCCTCAGACCAAGGCCGCGCCCGGAGATGTAGAATACGGCCGGATCACATTTCTTCAAAAAAAATATCGCTTGTTTTCACGTCCGGATTTGAAAGAAAAGATGTATGCTGCTTTTTTGCCGGTTCCGCTGGGAACCAAACCGGGAGAATATCGGATCAAGTGCCGATTCACAGTGACCAAGGGTAAGCAGACAATTCGGGAAAAAATACCTATTCAAATTATGCCGGATTTCCGGTCATCAGTGGAAGAGCAAGTTCGCGCTCCCGGATTCAGGATAAAGGTGTTTGAGCAGGAACAGGAACAAGTCAAAAGACGGCTGACCGGGGCGGGCTACAAAACCAAAAAGTTTCAGGATTTTTGTCTGCTCTTGGGCGGACCCTTTTTCTTAATTAAGGTAGAACAAATTGTAGCCTGAATCGTTAAAAGTGAAAGACGCGTTCGGGACACAATACTGAAAAAAAGGAGAGGAAACAATGGTGCAGATAATTTCCTTGGATCGTAATCGCAAGGCCGACCGCAAACGTTTTATTAAATTGCCTTATGAAATTTATCGGCAGGATAAACACTGGGTGCCGCCGTTAATAATCGCCGAACATGACCGGCTTTCCAATAAAGAGCCGTTTTACGGACATGCGGATGCTCAGTTGTTCATGGCAAAGCGCGACGGCCGGGATGTGGGCCGGATAGCCGCTATCCATAACCGCCAGCACAATGAAGTCTACCATGATAAAATCGGTTTTTTCGGATTTTTTGAGTGCGAAAACGATTCCGCGGCCGCGCAGGCCCTGTTTGAGGCCGCGGCGGACTGGATCCGAAAACGCGGACTTGATACCCTGCGCGGGCCCTTCAATCCGTCCATAAACCATCCCTTGGGCTTGCTGATATCCGGAGAGCCGGGTCCGCCTATGGTAGAGGTAACCTATAATCCGCTTTACTATCAAGAACTTCTCACTTCGTCGGGATTCGGTAAATGCATAGATTGGCTCGCTTATAATATGAACATTACTAATCCTGAAACATTTAACCGGCTGGAGAAATTAGCCGGGCGGGTTGAGGCTAAGGAGCGGGTTACTACCCGGACTATTGATATGAAAAATTTTAAGCAGGAAGTACAGATAATCAAGGATATTTTCAATGAAGCCTGGGAGAAAAATTGGGGGTATCTTCCGATTACGGAGAAGGAGATTGACTTTATGGCCGCGGATTTAAAAATGCTGGTTGATCCCGGTCTGGTACGGTTTGTCTACGTGGATGGGAAACCGGCCGGTCTCCTGGTAGTACTGCTTAACATTAATGAAATTCTGATCAAACTGGGGGGGCGTTTATTTCCCTTGGGTATTTTTAAACTTTTATTCGGGCGCTCCCGGATTAAATCCATTCGTCTGTTCATGATGGGCGTTACCAAACAATACCGCCACCTTGGATTGGAGACTGTTCTTTACTATCACTCCCTGAAGTACGCGATATCCCGGGGGTACCGGACTTGCGAGAACAGCCTATTGCTGGAGAACAACCCTATGGTGATCCGGGCCTCGAAATTTATGGGGGGGGAAGAATATCGCCGGTATCGAATATTTGACCGGTACGTGGGGAATGGGAAGAAGAAAGCGGAAAAAAGAAAATAGAGAGTAGAAATTAAGGAATCGTACGAGGAGTCTTTCGGACTTAAGTACAAAATCGGATTTTGAGCACTCTTCCCCCTTTGAAGAGACTGTGTCGTAACTTGATTTGAGGGTGTTTTTTTCTCGTCATCCCGGACTTGATCCGGGATCCAGGATGCACACTGCTTATTTTACAATGCTTTTCTGGATTCCGGCCTGTCCTGCCTGTCCTGCCTGCTTTTGTCCAGGGGATGGTTTAGTCCAGGGCTTTCGCCGGAATGACATCAAAAAGCCATTTCCTTAGTTATGACACAGTTACCGGTAGGCGTAGGGGCGTTTAATTAAACGCCCCTACAACCCTGCGCGGAAAATAAAGCAACCAGTGAAAGCCAGGGAGGCGGTCAGATGGATGAACAAGCAAGCATTAAAGAAATAAATCAGAGGGAAGAACTGGTGTTGCACCGGGGATTGGTTTTGCTGGGCGGCCTCCTGGCCGGCGCCGGGTTAACCATGGCTATAGGCTTGCGTCTGATTCTGTCGATTCCGGAATCGGCGGGGATGGCCGGCTTGTTAACCCTCGGAGGCATTCCTCCTTATGAAGGATTAAAGGTTATACTGATAGTAGCAGGCGGAATTATTGGTGCTGTGACCGCGCAATGGGTCTGGCTTATGGCGGCGCAGGGCCAACGCCGGTTGTTTCGTTTGCCTTTATCCACGGCCCTAAAGCGCACCAGCGTACCTTTTGCGGTTTTTCTCCCCCAGATTACTTATATATACCGGGGGGAACCGGCTTTGCTCTCGCCTTTGTTGGCGTTTATCGGACTGTCGGCCGGCTTTATATTGCTGGCATGGTTGGAGAGACGCGATAAACGAAAAATCTTTTTTGCGCATCCCACTGAGGCCGGGTATAATTCCGCTGCTTTATTTACCCATGGCGGAGTAATAGTTTTAGGCGCCTGTCTGGGGTGGTTTCTGCAATCCTGGCCCGCTTTTTCCGTTCCGGCGCTTACGGGACTCTGGTTTCCGCTGGGAGTTGGAATAGGAGTATGGGTGGTTTCTTTGTTCCTGGCCGCGCTCTGGGGCCGGTATGATTCCAAACATACTTTTGATCAGATTTATCTGGCTGTTGCCATAGCGCTGCTGCCCCTGGCGCTGCTGCCGCTGCAAACCATCGGATGGTATCAATATTTTGATCCGGCCCAGGAAAAAATTTTAAGTGTGAAAAAGCTGGCATGGCTTCCCATACTTTTAATTAGTCTGGCGGGAACTTTAATCCCGGGATTGATGGCGCTTAATTTCTGGCGGCTTCGCAGCCTGGAGGTTGAAGGGCAGCCGTCCTGGGAAGAGTTGTTCCGGGCTTTAATGCTGATAGCCGCCTTTCCAATTATTATATACGCCGTGGCCTACTGGCCGGCCGGCGCCGCCTTCAGCCGCGTCGCCCTGGCGGGGCCGCTCGATTTTTTTCACGAAGGGGAAAGTCTGAGTACGGCCCAGGCTATGCTGGCGGGCAGATTGCCTTTCAAGGAAATCCTGATGCGTCATGGTTTTTTATCAGATGCCGTAAGTGGTCTGGCAGCAGTCAATTGGATGGGCGCTTCCATGGAGTCTTATCGCTTTCTTATGGTCCTGCTGGCGCCTCTGGGACTGGTGGCGGTTTACCTCTTAGCCATATTCTGTCTGCCTTGGATCTGGGCCGTGCTTTTGAGTTTAGGTCTGCTTACCGGAAGTATGGGTAGTATTCCGGTTACGCGGTTTTTTTTCACCCTGGTGGGTTTTATTTTTACGCTCCACTATATCCAAAAAAGAAACTGGGTGGTATTGCTTTTCTCCGGACTGTTTACGGCTTTGGCGCTAATTGCTTCCTATACCGCCGGATTGACAGCCCTGGCCGGACACCTGATACTCCTGGCCGGCTTCGCTTTTTTTATTCCCGGCAGCGCCAAGGAACGCCTGGCTGGTCTCGTGATTTACCTGGGAGCCTTGTTGGCGGGCCTTCTGCCATGGTGGTTTTACCTGGCGATGAGCGGAACACTGGACGCTTACTTTGGCAATTTTATCTGGGTACTTACTACTTTTGAAGCTATTTTCGGATTACCTTTGCCCGGAATCGGTCAGGACCCGGGCCTGGGAAAAATTTTGATCTTCCTCACGCCGCCGCTGATTATAGCCGTCGGCGTTCTGTATCTGCTGAATTCCCTGAAAACCGTCCGGGAGCATGGTCTCCCTTGGAACATATTACTAATGACCTCTTTAACCGGATTATTCTGGATGCGTTTTCTGAAACGCAGTGATTTTTCTTTTCTACAAGAGGTAATGCCTATGGCGGCCATGCTAACCGCTTTCTTTCTGTACCGGCTCACTGCGCGCCAACATTCTTTGCGGGGCTTGGTTTTTCTGGCCCTATTACCAGTGTTCTTCATTCCGCGGGCCGGCTGCCTTGATTTAACCGCTTTAGCCGGCGGTTTTGGATCCAAGAATCAGCTTTCAGTAAAAGGACTGGCTACCAGCGGGCTGGAGTCCATGGGTGATGTCTATCTGCCGGAAAAACAGGCCCGCGGACTTGGAGAAATCGTCGCCTACCTGGAAAAAAAAGTAGGCAGCGCGGAAACCTTTTTTGATTTTTCCAATAGGCCTTTATTATATTTTCTCGTGCCCCGTCGTCCGGTAGTTAAATCTTTAAGCACTATGACCATTGCATCTTTCCGGCAGCAGTTGGAAGCCATACGCAGTCTCTCGCTCTCGGCAGTTAAAACCGTAGTATGCCGGAGCCGTTTGGCCGGGCCGGATAACCTTGACGATATCCCGCTGGAAGTGCGGCAATACGCGGTTTCCGAGTACCTTCTTCAGAAATTTATGCCTGCCGCCGTGGTTGCGGATACGGTGATGCTTTCACCCGCCCTAAAAGGGGTATTGGCTGATAAGCAAGCCGTGGCTGCCATGCACCGGGAGATTGATCTGAAAAGTCTGCCCTATAATTGGGGCCGGCTGAAAAAGTACGCTCCGGGTCAGGGTCGGCAGGCGGATAGGTTTCTGCTTGCCGGTGGAGCGAAGGCGCTGGAGCCGGCCGGACTTACCGCGACCGCCAGAGGAGAAGGTTTGGAAGTCGGACCGGCCGCTGGGATGGTTAAACTTCGGCTGGTTTGTAATTCCCGAAAGTGTGAAAAAGCAAATATTCTGGTGATGGATTTAAAATCCGGGCCAATATTGAATGGGAAGAGCGCGTGGATTTCCTGGGGCAGAGCTTCGTCCCGGAGCCGGCTGAGATTTACCTTGCAGGGCGATAATCAAACCCATCGTTACGTGTTTCGGATAGGGGCTTTAGCATCGTGGGTTTACGCGGGCCGGATTGAACGGTTGTATTTGGAATTTCCCGGAGGCGGATGGGCCTGGGAAGGTACCTCGCTTATGCGGATTGAGGATATTCCGGAATTGAGGATGAGTGAGGGTTCCGGTAAAGATACTAAGTAATATCTGTTGTGGGAGCCATTTTTAGCTGACCTCCTGTATTTGTCATTCCGAGCGTTAGCGAGGAATCTCCGCAAAAACGCTTGATTAACAAGTGCTCTAGGAGATTCCGCGCTAACGCTCGGAATGACAAACTTAGCGCAAAAATTCGAAAATGCTTATCGGTGACAATTCCTTTAAGGAGAAAAAAGAGTGGTTGTAAATATTGCATTCGGTCTTATCGGCGGTCTGGGGCTTTTTTTATTTGGCATGAAGTTTCTCTCCGATGCCCTGCGTAACGCCTCCAGCGAGCGGATAAAAAAAATCCTCGGTTTTTTAACGAAAAATCCCATTATAGGATTAATCATGGGTGCCGGCATTACGGCCTTGATCCAGAGCAGTTCTGCTGCAACGGTGATAACCGTTGGAATGGTAAATGCCGGCTTGATCACGCTCAAGCAGGCGCTTTCAGTAATACTGGGAGCGAATATCGGCACGACGCTCACGGCCTGGATTGTGGCTTCTATGTCCATTTTCAAGATACAGCTTTATGCTATGCCGGCTATTGGGATTGGTTTTTTCATGATGAATTACGGCCGTTCATTCCGGTGGCGGCAGGCCGGAGAAATATTTTTCGGGTTTGGTATTCTCTTTTTCGGTTTGATTATTATGAAAGAGGCCACTCAGCCGATAGCGCAGCATCCCGGCATTAACGACTTTTTCCTGGTTTTCTCCCAATACCCCATACTCGGGGTATTAGCCGGGACGCTTTTTACTATTCTGGTACAATCCTCTTCGGCTACAGTGGCAGTAGTTCAGGCTTTGGCCTGGCAGGGGCTCCTGGATTTTAACGCGGCGATTCCCCTTATTCTAGGCGACAACATCGGCACGACCATTACGGCCCAACTGGCCAGCCTTCGAACCAACCTTACCGCCCGGCGGACCGCGATGGCGCATACCTTGGTAAATGTTATCGGCGTAGGCTACATTCTGATTTTTGTCTACAATGGCTGGTACGTCCGCTTGATTGAATGGTTGCTGCCCGGAGAGATAAGTACTGCCAATATCATGGTGCACATTGCGCTGTCTCACACCGTATTTAATGTTTTCAATTCCTGCGTGTTGTTTCTTCCCCTGATTAAATCGCTCGAAAGACTGGTAATCTGGATTCTGCCGGCCAAAAGGGGAGAGGACCCGCAACGGCCTCAATATCTGGAATCGCATCTATTGGAAGAGCCGTCGCTGGCATTACAGCAGTCCAAAAAAGAAATCGTACGCATGGCCAAATTGGCGGAGAAAGCGGTACAGGATGTCTTTACGGGATTTTTCCAGCGCGACCAAAAAATTTTGGCACAGGTGGGAGACCAGGAACAGGCCATAGATACTTTTCAGCATGAAATCACGGCCTATTTGGTAGAGCTTTCGCAGCGCAATTTATCCACCGATGAAGCCCGCCAGCTCCCGGTTTTAATGCATTCCGTGAACGATTTGGAGCGTATCGGCGACCACGCGGTTAATCTGGTGGAACTGGCGGAACGATATCTGCGTCTCGAACTGAAACTCAACGAGCATGCTGTTGAGGAGTTAAGAGAGATGGCCGAAGAGATCAAGAATATGCTCCAGGAGGTTATTGAGGCTCTGCAGCATAATGATCTGGACGCCGCCCGACATATCCTGGTTCAGGAAAACAATTTGGACCGTCATTACGAGCAGCTTAAGGAGAGTAATTTAATCCGCTTAAATCAACGTCAATGTCAGCCCTTGGCCGGCATTGTATTTGTTGACTTTATTAATAACCTGGAAAAAATCGGAGATCATATCACTAATATTGGTCAGGCGGTTTTAAAAGCTTACCAATGGAGATAGAATGTAGTATAATAAAAAACCATTATATCAAAACATCTGTTTGTAGGGGCAGGCCCCCGTGCCTGCCCGAAGAAACCAAAGGGTTGAAAAAATAGCCTGATGATTGAAAGGAGGGAAAAGATCATGGCCAAAGAGGAATTCAGGGGAGAAACCGGTGCTGAGCGCCGCCGGTATCCTCGTATGCCAATCAAGCTGCAGGTTAGTTATAAATGCATAGAAAAGGGGATTATCTCTAAGCCTGAAGCCTATCTGGCCGAGGACCTGGGAGCCGGGGGATTGGCAATGCGCAGCCCGCGTAGCCTGGATTTAGGTCAAATGCTGATGTTAAGCCTGTTTTTACCTCCTGCGGATGATGAGGGGAAGGATAAAGATTTAAACATTATTACTGAAGAAGAATGCGTTACGGTTGGCATTCTTTCCCGTGTTGCCTGGTGTACTTCCTTTCGTGAAGACGGTTATTTAGTGGGTTTACAGTTTTTGGATCTGGACCGGGACGACCGCCGACGGCTGAAGGATTTCCTGATGAATTTTAAGTTGGATGCGCCCGATTCTTCGCTGTATACATAACTGGTTTCTATAATCCTTGGGCCGGCATGGAAGCCGGCCCCTACGGATGTATAAAAGCATTTGTAGGGGCGGGCCTCCTTGTCCTGAGCGAAGCCGAAGGGCCTGCCCGCCCAAGGAAAGCATTTTGTAGGGGCGGACTTCCATGTCCGCCCAATAATAAATTTGCATATCCTGAATCGATGGGCCGGCATGGACGCCATACCCGCCCATCGAGGGATTAAGGAGATTTAGCATGAAGGAATATGGGAGCGCTCAGTTTGACCGGCGTCAATATCCCAGGCTGGATTTTTCCCTGGGGCTGGCTTTTCAAGCGACTGAGGAGAAGGTGCCTGACGGAATAACCAGTAATGTTTCCCTGGGTGGAATGCTGGCCTACCTTCCCCATGTCGTAAGGCAAGAAGAAATATTGCAGATCACCATGCTTCTGCCATGTAAAGATGGCAAACAGGTTT
>DAOVYW010000183.1 GCA_030635415.1 Candidatus Firestoneibacteriota bacterium | reverse complement strand
GGCGTTTAATTAAACGCCCCCTACACAAACGATATACTTGCCCTCTTCTGGTAGTTGCTCACAATAACTTTTTCTATTTTAGTTAAGATTAAAGGATATCATATTATAAGGGCAAAAACAATACGTGGGGCCTACAAAATATGGCACAATAATTATTATAGCCGGCGTGTAGCGTAATCAAACATATAGAAGGATATTAAAAAGGGGTTGGCAAAATCCATATCATTAAAAAAATAGGTTTACAAAAGAGTCTGGGTTCTGTAATAAAATTACGTATACAAATTTTTTTATTCAACGGATTTGGATACACTGGATGTATAGGTGAAATTATGAAATCAATGAGTACCTTTTATATTATATTGATACTTGGTTTATCTTCGCTTCCCGCTTCTGCGCGGCGCGATCCTGGTTTGGATTGGCGTCAGCTCAGGACTGAGCATTTCTGGATTATTTATCCTGCCATAGCCGGCCAGGCGGCGGCCCGGACAGCCCTGATTGCCGAGCAGGCCTATCCGCGGGTACGCGAACTTCTCGGGTATGCTCCCCCCGGTCGTACGCCTATTGTTTTGAATCCCATGAGAGACACGGCTAACGGTTATGCTCAAACGATTTTTCGGAAGATGGAATTTTATCTTTCCAGTCCTATAGGCCCTTGGGCCAGTACCAGGAATTCTTCCTGGATTGAAACACTGATGTATCATGAATTCGCCCATCTCTGTCATGGCATGCGAAATGAAGGATTCAGTCGCTGCCTGACAACAATTTTCGGAGAGGTAGAGGGATCAAATTTTATCGCGCCTAAATGGTGGATCGAGGGTGTGGCCGTATATGCCGAGACCGTATTGACCAATGGCGGCCGCGGCCGTAACCCCTACCATCAGATGCGGTTGGCCGCCAATCTGCTCTCGGATCATCCCTGGACCCTGGGGCAGATTGGGCATTCGCCCCATTTTAGTTATCCCCGCGACCGGGTTTACTTGCCAGGATATGAAATGCTGATGCGTTTGCAAGCAGAGCTTGACGACAGCCGGTTTTTAGACAGCATTTCTTCCCGGCAGAGCGCCTGGCCGTTTTGGGGACTGGGCTTTGTTTGGGGCCAATCTACAGGAACCACGCCTGGCCGGATTTGGAACCAGGTCCGGTTAGAACACCTAAAAACAATGTCGCAATTCTATGCGCAAGAACGTCCAGCCTTGGCCGGGGCGATCGCAATTACCTCTGATGACAAAGCGCTTTTCCAAAAACCGCAATGGATGCCGGATGGCCGGGTGGCCGCTTATCGAGCGAGTAATGATGCGGGGCCAGCACTGGTCAGGATTGATCCCCGGACTAAACAGGTACAGGAATTGGCCAAGCCGGATATGTTGCATGGAGGCTACACTTACAATACTTCTATGGAATTATTTACCTATGCCCGTTTGCTGCCTGACCCGGTTTATTTTGATAATTTAACCGCTGATTTATTTCAGAAGGATTCCCAGGGCCGGGAATATCGCTTGACCAAGGGTGGACGCTGCTGGTCGCCGGATATATCGCAAGATAAACGGATCGTGTGCGTAGTGAACAAATTAGGGCCAACCCGGCTGGGTCTGGTTGATCCGGAATCCGGCGTGGTAACGCTTATCCCGGGCCCCAAAGGCGCGGTTTATCTTTCTCCCCAGTGGTCCCCTGATGGAACGCAATTGGCAGCCGCGGTCCGGATAAACGGGATCCAGGATATTTGTTTGATAGATCCTGCGACCGGAGTACTAAAAGCTATTACCGGATGGGATCCGGCCGGGGATTATACCCCCACCTGGTCTCCGGATGGCGGTTATCTCTACTTTGTTTCTGACCGTAGCGGCCAAAATCAGATATATGCTTACGAATTTGAAACCCGTGAACTTTATCAAGTCACTAACGCGCGTTTCGGTGTTTTTGAGCCGGATATTTCCCCGGATGGAAAAGAAATAGTTTTTGCGGAATATAAGGCGGGCAACTCCCAGCAGTTGGTAATCGCGAGCCTGGATGTTTCAGCTTGGGAGCAGGTCCCGCTTTTGGCCTCCCAGGCGCAGCCGGAATCATCTTATGAATTTACTCTCCTCCCGGAAAAAGGAGAGGGATACTCGGCCTGGGCCCACCTGGTCCCCACGTTTTGGATGCCGATCCTCGGGCAGGATCAAGCCGGGTTGCTCTGGGGCGCTGCGTCCGGACGCCGGGATCCTCTGGAAATTCATTCCTGGTGGGCACAAGCCCTCTACCAGCCGTTAAACGGCCAGTGGTATGGTGATTTAAGTTATGAAAACCGGGATACGCCCATAGTTCTGGCCGGACGGTTATATAGTATGCCTTTATCGCGATGGGGAAAACCCGGAGATTTGGAAGCGGGGAACTGTTACTGGTCCCGGGTTCAAGGCCTGGAATTGGATTCGATTTTCACGGTACTACTTCGAAGGGCCTATGACGCCGTGAGCATGGCTGAAATGGATTTGAGGTACGAGACCTATCAGGTTATATCGGAGAACCACTCTGCTTTTCCAGGGGAGAATTACAACGGTCTGGGTGGTGGAGTGCAATTTACCGGTATCCGGCAAAAACCCAAGGATCTTTTTCCCGTTTCCGGTGTTTCCTGCTTCCTGCGCGGACGTGTCGCGCTAGGGGGATGTGATTATGACGGCAGATTAGTTAAAGCGGCAGGACTTGTCCACCTGCCCTCGTTTTTTCAGCACCAGGCCCTAATGCTGGGCGTGCGCGGTATGGCGCGTACCGGTTATTTTCCGGAGGCCGATACAGAGATTGCTCCCAGGGGATATTATGGGGGGCAATTCAATGCGGGATATGCTTTGACGTTCTCCACGGCCTACCGGATGCCGCTCTGGTATATTGATAATGGGCCGGGATTATTTCCCGTTTTTTTTCATGACCTCTGGGGTGAGGTGCTGGTTGAATGGGGCGCCGGCTGGGATGGTTCCATAACGGGAAAAACATGGATGGACCAGGCTGTAAGTTCACTGGCATGGGAAATGCACCTGGACATGGAGTGGTTTTGGTATATTCCGGCCAGGTTGAACCAAGCTGCGATTTATAGAATTAAGGATCAGGAATTCCGATTCACTCTGGATTTTGATATGGGGTTTTGAGCAAAAAATGATGAAGGGGATGTCGCTTCCCATTCCCCCAGGTATAAGAACTATGCGCGGGAGAGAAAAAAGTGTATATCGAATACAAGTATAGACAGCACAGCAGGAGAAAAATACATGATCAAGAAGACCAGTCGGTTTGCACAGCCAAATATTACGCTTGAGCAGTTAACCAGAGAAGGATCATGGCGCTTTATTTGGGTGGGGAAGCAACTATCTGAGGCTCACTTTGAACTCTCGCAAAACCGCGAATCGCGACAAGCGCTCATCCCAGCGTTTGTTGAATGTGATGATGAGGAAGCCTTTGAGTCAATCCTTATTGAGGCATTATTTGCGCTGCCTGAGGCTCAATGTCTCAAGCTGGTAGATCTTCACCTGAGGGACTTTCACATCAGCTTAAAGCGAACCATATCCGCAATCGCTTATAAAACGCGCCCCGTGTTGCGTGAGCTTTGTCTTCGCATTCGCGATTACAGTCGGGACAAATTTGAGAATGAGGGATTCAGATCATCTGCGGGCAAAGTCATCCCGGTTCCCAATCCATGGAATAGTCTTGACGGGTGGCCCTTTGTTCCAGCCGAGATCACCCAGAGTCTCTGCCGTGCCACGCCTTATCTTCACACATTGGTTCTTACCGGCGACTTTGTTTTTTCTGAGCTTCATCATTCGTCACTGCAGGAACTCCATCTGTATGGTTTCGAACCTATCTGCGGATGTGGCATAGTACCTACTCATGAGGGGTGTGGAAGGGGACCGAACCTCCCGCGTCTTAAGCACCTCGAGTTCTTATTGGATGCGAGTGCAGAAATCGAAGCAAATTTTTTTTTGCAGATCGATCCCGAAGCGTTCCCAAGTCTACGGACGCTTAAGATCCTCGGGCAAAGCTGGACAGGTCTCTTAAAGTGGGTGGCACAATCAGAGATCCTACCGCAACTGAAGGAACTTTATCTCGCATCAATTGAGGGTGGTACAAATATCGAGGGATATGCAGATGTATTCGCGCACCTTGATCATTTCATTGTCTGCGAAATTAACGACCTAGAACTTAAAGCTTGGGGTTGCGGTTTTTTCTCCAATTTCGAGGTGCTTCAATCAAGCGAGAGCAGTGTAGTGAGGCAACACATAAAGCCTGGAAAAGAGACCTGGAAACAAAGGGCGGACGAGCAGAACAAAAATCTAGTCAAGGCGGTTGAAGAACTGGGATTGAGTATGCGTACGACCTGTTGTCTGCAAAGCGCCAACATCCGTTATATCGGTGAACTGGTGCAGCAGACCGAAGCCGAAATGGCGAAGATCAAATATTTTGGGGCCCTATCACTCAAGGAGATCCACGAGATACTGGCAAAACTGGGCCTACACCTCGGAATGAAGCTCAATGGCTGGGTGCCACCTTCAGATAAGTGATGCCTCTAAATAAATTACAATACTTTCTATGAATTTTCTTTGCTGAGTACCCCCGCGGATTGCCCCTAAGAAGTCATTGCGAACGACCGAAGGGAGGGCGGCAATCTGATTTTATCCTTATAAAATTGAGATTGCTTCGTCGCTGCTACTCCTCGCAAAGACAGCAAAAAAGGGTTTGGCAGCAGAGTCACAAATTAACTCCGTCCGTGTGCCACGAGGCTGCACGAGAGATGAGGGCAGGCCCCTCGGCATCGGCTGGCACTAGCAGGTGCCAACCCGCCTAGCCCTGCTCCAATCCACAGAGCCTGGTGATCAACCTCACCGTGTTGGCGCTGGCTCAGTTAACTGGATTTTGATATGGGGTTTTGAGGGGCTTTTAGGGTTTGG
>DAOVYW010000175.1 GCA_030635415.1 Candidatus Firestoneibacteriota bacterium | reverse complement strand
GTTTTTGCATACGTCCCAAGGTGACCCCCGAGAACGCTTGATTCCGGCTTTGATAGACGGCTGCGGCCGGAGCGGGTCGGTGCTGGTTTATTACCAGTCCTTTGAAGCCTCCCGGAATAGAGAGATGGTGGAGGCTTTTCCGGAATACACCGAAGGTTTGCTGGCCATTAATGAACGCTTGGTCGATTTATGGGTGCCTTTTAACGCCCGGTTCTTATATTCTCCGGACATGAAAAGTTCGGCTTCAATTAAAAATGTGCTCCCGGCTTTTTTTCCGGATATGAGTTATGAAGGGTTGGAAATAAAAAATGGGGAAAGCGCATCGCGGTCTTTTATGGATTGCGTAAAAGGTAAAGTTTCTGATACTGAAAAGCAGGGGATTTTCAAGGCTTTAAGAATTTATTGCGCCCAGGATACTCTGGCGATGGTTAAACTGCTGGAAGTTTTGCATCGCTATGCGCCTGCTATGGAGCTGCCGCCCCGGCAGATGGATCTTTTTATTTAACCCGGGTTATTTCGGTATCGCTCTTATCCATTTTAATTATGCGCGAAGAGGTAACTAAAGGGTGCTTGACAGCAGGGGATTAATCTGTTAAAAGGATTTTAATATTACGGCTGTGTAACTGGCGCAGGTGGAAAACCACTAGGGAGCGCAGCCGGGAGAAGACGCCATGTAGCCGAACGCCTGGGCTGCCCGCGGGAATTTTTAGCGGGTGTCCGGGCTTTTTTATTTTTAACCGGACGGCTGAAGGAGGTCGGGCTCAATGGCTAAGAAAACCGAGATGTTGAAACGCGGACGCTGGTCGGTTAAGATTGATGTGCAGGATTTTATCTACCGTAATTTCACGCCCTATGAAGGCGGGCCGGAATTTCTGGCTCGTCCTACCCGCCGGACTTTAACTCTGTGGAAAAAAGCAAATAAGTTAATGGCTGAAGAACGCCGCCGGGGAGGCGTTCTGGATATTGATGTGGATGTTCCTGGTGGAATTCTGTCCCATGGGCCGGGATATATTGACAGGAAGAATGAAATCATTCTCGGTTTACAGACCGATCGTCCCCTGAAACGGGCGGTCAAGCCGGTTGGCGGGGTTCGGTTGGTTCAAAAGGCCTGCCAGGCATACGGCTATCAACTCAATCCCAAAATCGTAGAAATTTATACCCGCTACCGGAAATCGCATAATGACGCGGTCTTTTCCATTTATACCGAGGAAATGAAGAAATTACGTCGGTTGGGAATTATTACCGGCCTGCCGGATAACTACGCCCGGGGGCGCATTATTGGTGATTACCGGAGAGTGCCGCTTTACGGCCTGAAGTATCTTATAAGCGAGAAACAAGCTGATCTGGCTAAAATGGACGGCGCCATGGAAACCAAGGATATTCGATTACGGGAAGAGGTAGCCATCCAAATCCAGGCTTTAAATGAAACCGTTGCCATGGGCCGGCAATATGGTTTTGACCTGAACCGGCCGGCCCGCCACGCGCGTGAGGCGGTCCAGTGGCTCTACCTGGCGTATCTGGCCGCGGCCAAGGAATCTGACGGGGCGGCTATGTCGATGGGCGGCATTTCGGCCTTTTTGGATATCTACCTCGAACGTGATCTAAGAGCCGGGTTATTAACCGAGGAACAGGCTCAGGAGCTAGTCGATGATCTGGTTATCAAGCTTCGCTTGATCCGGCAGCTGCGGCCTCCGGAGTACGAGGAGATTTTTGCCGGGGATCCAATCTGGGTTACGCTGGTACTGGGAGGAATGGCCAGCGACGGCCGCACTAAAGTCACAAAAACCGATTATCGTTTTCTTCAGACCTTGAATAATCTGGGGCCGGCGCCGGAACCCAATCTAACAGTCCTGTATTCTCCCCGCCTGCCGGAGATCTGGAAAACCTTTGCCTCCGAGATGGCGGTTAAGACCAGTGCCCTGCAGTTTGAAAATGACGACCTGATGCGGCCGGTGGCCGGGGATGATTACGGGATCTCCTGCTGCGTTTCGCTATTAAAGGCCGGAAGCCAGATGCAGTATTTTGGAGCTCGCTGCAATCTGGCCAAGGCGCTTCTGCTGGCGCTCAACCAGGGACGGGATGAAATTTGCGGCGAGACAGTGGTCCCAGGTGTGCTGCCGATTAAAGGCCGGTATCTCGACTATGATCAAGTACAGAAAAATTTCGTTTATGTCTTATCCTGGCTGGCGCAGCAGTACGTAAAAATCATGAATGTCATTCACTGGACCCATGATAAATATTACTATGAAGCCGCTCAAATGGGACTGCTGGATACCAACTTGGACCGGCTCATGGCCTTTGGCATAGCTGGATTCTCGGTAGTTGTGGATTCGCTCTGTGCCCTTCGCTATACCAAGGTAGAGGTTATCCGGGATAAGCGCGGACTTACCCGGGAATTCAAAATCAAGGGGGATTATCCGGCTTTTGGAAACGATGACGAACGCGCCGATAACCGGGCCCGGGATTTGGTCATTACTTTTATCACGGAATTGCGCAAGCATTATATATACCGCCGGGCCGATCCCACATTGTCAATTCTAACGATTACCAGCAATGTAGCGTACGGAAAAAAAACCGGGGCTACGCCGGACGGCCGTCGGGCCGGAGAACCCTTCGCTCCAGGTGCCAATCCCATGTATGGCCGGGAGCAAAAGGGCGTATTAGCGAGTCTTAATTCCATAGCCAAGCTGCCTTATTATGCGGCCCGGGACGGTATTTCCAATACCTTCTCCATTGTGCCCCAAGCTCTGGGACGGGATCTTCCCAACCGTAGTTCCAACTTAAGCAGAATTTTGGACGGCTATTTCACCAAGGGCGGACATCATATAAATATCAATGTCCTGAACCGGGATTTGCTGAAAGATGCCATGCGCCATCCGGAGAATTATCCTCAGCTTACGATCCGGGTTTCCGGTTATGCCGTTCATTTCACCAAGCTTTCGCGGGAGCACCAGGAGGAAATCCTCCGCCGGACTTTCCATGAAATCATATAACCGGAAAAAAATTATCGGACGCGTTCATTCTATAGAAACTCTGGGAACCCGGGACGGTCCGGGCTTGCGGTGCGTTTTTTTCCTGGCCGGGTGTAATTTTCGCTGTGTCTTTTGCCAGAATCCGGATACCTGGTCTCAAAGGGGTTCGGAGCGTATGACCCTGAATGAGGCGCGGGAACGCCTGGAAACACTGCTGCCTTACCTGCGCCAGGGAGGCGGGGGAGTCACGGCTTCCGGGGGTGAACCTTCTGAGCAGCCTGAGTTTGTGCGAGCCCTGTTCAAAACGGCCCACGAATTAGGCCTTAACACTGCGCTGGACACCAACGGCACTTGCGCGCCGGCCAAGCGGCACGATCTGCTGGCAGTAACCGACATAGTGCTAATGGATATTAAAGCCATGGATGAGAAATTGCATTTGAAATTGACCGGCCGCCGCCTGGGGCCGGTTCTGGTTTTTGGACGCCTGGCAGCTGAAGTTCCCGGCCGGCTGACCATACGCCGGATTTTATTGCCGGGCATCAATGACTCGGCCCGGGAACTGGAAAGCCTGGCGGATTACGCGCTGGAACTGCCGAACCGGCCGGAGATTGAACTGATAGCCTATCACCGGCTGGGAGTGCATAAATGGAAAGAGTTGGGCATGCGATATTCCCTGGCGGAGTTGAAGCCTCCGGCGCCGGCCCAGTGGCGCCGGGCGGCCGCGCGGCTGCAAAAGAGAGGCTTGGTGGTTCATCCGGGATGAGGTTATCCCGGTGACTCATAATAAAAGGTAATCGAGGTGTGAATCGTTGACTCATGAATGAGGTAACCTGGTAGCCTGAGCAATTAGTGGATTTTGTCATACCCGCATGTAGTAAGCGGGTATCCAGCGACTTTTAATTCCTTTAAAATCAAAACTTCTGGATTCCCGATAAGAGCATTCGGGAATGACAATATGAAAAAGCAGACTAATTGCTCAAGTCTTGGGTTACCATTAATATGAGTCAACGATTAACGGTATGCAGCCTGTTTTAAAACCTTGTTGAACATTGTGGAATTTGCACGGTTTTCAAACCTCAAACAAAACTCATCCAAGTATTTCTGTAAATATTTAGCGGAAACATGGTGATAAATACCAAGTATCCCACGTTTTAATGTCGCCCAAAAGCTTTCAATATTGTTTGTATGAATATCACCCTCCACAAATTGCTTAGTATGATCAATTCCCAAATGAAGATAGTTTTTATAATCAAATAGATTATAGCCTTTGAACTCATGTAGGTTCTCAAATTAAATTGATAAGATAACGCATTATATTTTCAGAATAAGTTAACAAGCAGATAGTAATTGTCGGATTATTTTGAGCTTCATTAACAGTTTTTTTATTATTGTCTACCAGTACATGCGGGTTCACTAACCGGTGGATATTTCTCTTCAATTATTCAAAACATGCAATTTGGGGTGGGTCCACAAAAACTTATTCTTTACTCCTTATAAATAAGTTCCTCCCGCTAAGGTGTAAGCGGGAGGAACTTATTTATTTCTCGATTTTTTACTAATTAAGCAATCATGTAATTACTTATGCATATCCGGCGCGAAGCGGATGGTGTCTCTCTCTTCGTCGATAAAGGGCAGGGGCTCAGGTGGCTCCTTGGCGAATTCGTAATAGATTTTCATGACGTCCTTAACTGAGAACATACCGGCATTCGCATCAAACCGCACCTCGGTGACACGGTGATGTTTCTCTTTGCCCATGCCGGTGCCGGCCCGGGACGCTGCTTTTCCCGGACGCTTTCTGGACGCCTTGGCTTTCCTGGCGGACGGGGCGCCCGGCATCTTCGCTTCGCCGGAGATGAACGGCTCCGGCGGATGGAGCGCCCGGTCCAACTCCTGGCTGTTCCAGAACCAGGCCAGGCCGATCACGCCCATGTTTTTGCCGTAGGGCTTCCCTTCCCGGCTCTCTTTCCACTGTGCATACGCTGCCGTGTCTTCGGTAAACAAGAACTTCCGCAGGGTTTTTTTGCTGGTCTGCCAACCTGAGACGGTGATGGAAGAATTCGGCGCGATCATCCATTTTTTTGCGTTCCGGGGGGAGGTTCGCTTGCCGTCAATTGAATTGAGTCCGTCAATAGCCACCGCCACCGCCACTCTCACCGGCAGCGGATTGTGCACCACGATGGAGTATTCCTCATTGGGCCTGACTTTCAGCATAACCTTATTAG
>DAOVYW010000191.1 GCA_030635415.1 Candidatus Firestoneibacteriota bacterium | reverse complement strand
GCAATAACTTAACTGTTTGTAATGGTATTGTTGGCAGATGTAGGGGGCGTTTAATTAAACGCCCCCTACATCCTGTGGGCGGCATATCTAACCTTTCGAGGAATTGAAAAAACAGTATAAAATATTCATGTGTGAGAAAGCGAAGGGTTAATGTATTACTGCTTTCCAGGAATTAAGGAGCAAGTAGAAAATGGATAAATACATCTGTATTCATGGTCATTTTTACCAGCCGCCCCGGGAGAATCCTTGGCTGGAAGAGGTTGAGATGCAGGATTCCGCATATCCTTATCACGATTGGAACGAGAGAATCACGGCGGAATGTTATGCGCCCAATATGGCGGCACGTATTCGCGGATATGAAGACCGGATTACCGATATTATTAATAATTACTCCAAGATTAGCTTCAATTTCGGTCCTACTCTGCTTTCCTGGCTGGAGAGGCACGATACGGATGTTTACCAGGCGATCCTGGAAGCGGATCGTTTGAGTCAAAAGAGATATTCCGGCCACGGATCAGCCATAGCCCAGGTATATAATCATATAATAATGCCGCTGGCTGATTCTCGTGATAAGGTGACCCAGATTGTTTGGGGAATTCGCGATTTTGAATCACGTTTTCAACGCCGGCCGGAAGGTATGTGGCTCTCTGAAACCGCGGTGGATATGGAAACCCTGGATATACTGGCCGGCCAGGGCATTAAATTTACCATTTTGGCCGGCCACCAGGCCAAACGGGTGCGCAAGTTAGGGGGGCATAAATGGAAGGATGTAAGCGGCAATAAAATTGATCCGCGCATGCCGTATAGCTGCCGGCTGCCCTCGGGCAAATTAATTAACATCTTCTTTTATGATGGTCCGATTGCGCGGGATGTGGCTTTCGGAAGTCTTTTAGAGAACGGAGAAAATCTGGCCCAGCGTCTGCTTCAGCCCTTTTCCGAAGAGGGTGGAGAAACTTCGCAACTGGTTAATATTGCGACCGACGGCGAAACCTATGGACATCATCACCGCTATGGCGACATGGCCCTGGCATATTGCATGCATAAAATGGAGTCCCAGGATTTAGCCCGGATTACGGTATACGGCGAATATTTGGAAAAGCATCCGGCCTGCTGGGAAGTTGAGATTTATGAAAATACCTCCTGGAGTTGTTTCCATGGAATAGAGAGATGGAAAAGTAATTGCGGGTGCGGCTCAGAGATGAATCAAGCATGGACCCAAGCCTGGCGGGCTCCGCTCCGGGAAGCCATGGATATTCTGCGGGACCGGCTGGTTCCATTGTACCAGGAGGCCATGGCGGAATATTCGCCGGAGCCTTGGCAAGTACGCGATGATTATATTGTGGTTATATTAAATCGGTCAACCCCAGCGGTGAATGATTTTTTTAGCCGGAATTTTAACCGTCCTCTGGAGCAGAAGGATAAAATCAGGATTTTAAAGCTGCTGGAAATGCAGCGCCATGCCATGCTTATGTATACCAGTTGCGGATGGTTTTTTGATGAAATATCCCGGATAGAGACCCTGCAGGTAATGCAGTATGCGGCCCGGACTATGCAATTAGCCGGGGAAATTTTTGATATCCCGCTGGAACCGGAGTTTTGCCGGCGCTTGCAGGAAGCTCCGAGCAATCTCACGGAATATTTGCAAGGTGAAGTGATCTGGCAGGAATATATCAAACCCATGCTGACCGACCTAAGTAAGGTAAGTGTTCATTATGCTGTCTCATCCTTGTTCGAGAATTATACGGATATGATGAAGATATACTGTTATACCGCCAGGCAGGAGAGCTTTGAACGGGAGATCCGGGGTGAGCAGAAAATGGCAATCGGGCGGGTGCGGGTCCGTTCTGAAATCACCTGGGAGGAAAACCATATGGTCTTTGCCGTAATGCATCTCGGGGGGCATAATTTGGTAGGCGGAGTACGGCCTTATCTCAGAGAGAGTTCTTTTGATATTATGTATCAGGAGATTAAAGCGGCTTTTCTGAAAGGGGAAATGCCTGAAATGATCCGTCTGGCCGATGAACACTTCGGCCGCGATAATTTTTCTCTCTGGCACCTTTTCCGCGACGAGCAGAATAAAATATTGAACTTGATTATGGCATCAGCCCTGAAGGAAACCGAGGATTATTTCCGGCATATTTACGAGCATCATTATCCGATTATCCAGGTCATGGATAAAATGCATGTTCCACTACCTAAGATATTATCTACTACGGTGGAGTTCATCCTGAATACGGATATTTGCCGTCTGCTGGAAAGCGATAAAGTAGATATCAGCCGTTTGCGGAATCTGGCCCAGGAAATTAAAAGGTGGTCTTTTAAACGGGACAAAACCATGCTGGAATTTGTCGCGGGCCGAAAAATCACCGCTATGATGGAAATTTTTGCTCAAACCCCGGATGAATTCGGCCAGCTGAAAGATATTGAAGAAATCCTGACTATATCACGTTCTTTGAACCTGGAACTCGATGTTTGGAAGGCGCAAAATCTGTATTACCGGCTGGATATAAAGAATTGTCCTGAGATACAGGCTAAAGCTGAAGCCGGGGATCAGGATGCGCAAAAGTGGAGAGACCTTTTTGATAGTCTGGGCCGGGCTTTGCAGGTAAGGCGGGGCTGAGTATGGACCCTGGATTGCAGCTTGTTTTAGCGGCCTATTTATTCATAATAATCCTGGCACACGGATTGGATTACCTGAATTTTAAGCATCTGAAACGATGTGGCTTAATCATACCGCCGGAATTTTCCGGGCAGATTGATCCTAATATGCTGACCAGAACCCGGGACTATGTGATTGAAAAAACGCGTTTTGGATTTATATCTTCATTATTCGGGCAGGCGGTTTTAATCCTGTTTCTTTTCGGAGGGCTGCTTAATTGGTATAATGCGCGCATAGCCGCATTTAATATACATTTTATACCGGCCGGTCTGCTGTTTTTTGTCGGGCTAAGTTATGCCCAAACTCTGTTGAATATCCCTTTTGATCTATACCGGGTTTTTAAGCTTGAGAATAAATTCGGCTTTAACAACACCTCTGTCAAATTATGGCTGACGGATACTTTTAAATCCCTTGTGGTTTCCACCATTCTGCTGGGTTTGCTCATTGTAATCGGGCTGGGACTGGTTAAATTGTTTCCCGGTGCCTGGTGGCTCTGTGTATGGGGTTTTTTTCTGATTTTCAGTCTTTTTATCATGTATATCTCGCCTTATGTGCTGGAGCCGCTGTTTAACAAGTTTACGCCCCTGGAGGAATCCGGCCTGTCTCAGGAAATCCGTGACCTGATGCAAAAAGCCGGTATCAAGCTGAGCCGTATCTTTAAAATAGATGCTTCCAAACGAAGCAAGCATACCAATGCCTATTTTACCGGTATCGGAAAGGTAAAGCGGATCGTGCTTTACGATACGCTAATTGAGAAGATGGAAAAGAACGAAATCCTGGCGGTTTTAGCGCATGAGGTAGGGCATTGGAAAAAGAAGCATCTTCTCAAAATGATTGTTTTTTCTGAAATCCTGGCTTTGCTTCTTAGTTACGTTGCCTTCCGGATATTGGAGACCGGATTCCTGATAAAGCTTTTTCAACTGCAAAATGATACTTTTTTTGCTAAGCTGATTATTCTGGGATTCTTGTTATCCCTGGCATATTTTCCGTTCCAACCGGTATTTAATTATTTTTCACGAAAACACGAGCACGAGGCTGACCGCTTTTCCCGGGAATTGACCGGAACGGCTGATGGTATGATCAGCGCGCTGGTCAAGCTGTCTAAAGATAATCTATCTAATCTACATCCCCACCCGCTCTATGCTGCTTTCCATTATTCCCACCCGCCGGTTGTCGAGAGAATAAAACAGCTTAAAAAGACCGATTCGCCGGGTTTTTGAACTTAATTTAGTTTTTGTAGTGTCGTAGGGGCCGGCTTCCATGCCGGAGAGCCCCCTGTGGCTGCCGTATTATCAAGCCATCATAACCTACAACGGAAAACACGTCAAAATGACACATGAAACTAATAACATAATAATATAAAGCGAAAAACATTCCCACCTCCTTGATTTCCTGGATTTCCATGATATACTGCACAAAAGAACATATGATATATATGATTCTGCTACAAAACCCTAAGAAATCATTGCGAGCGACCGTAGGGAGTGCGGTTTACGCTTCCATAAATGGAGGAAAATTAAGATGTCTTCCAGAAAAATATCGCTATCTTTTTTTAACAGCTCTGGGTTTCGTGTCTGGTTAAAGGCTTGGGCAATGCTGGTGTCTGTAACCTTTATAATACCCTATCTGAGCTGGGCTTTTGATGCGGGGAATTATGCTTTGGCCAAACCCAATTTTCTAAGAATTGCGCACCTGGGAAAAGTTCTGACCATTCCGGAGAGAATAGGGAGCATTACCCAGGGGTTTCAAGGGAATCAGAAAACCATAGTATGTATCCAGGACCTGCATTGCAATTACGAGGTGCAGAAGAATATCGCCGGCATTATCCAACACTTGGTCAGGAAGCATGGATTACGCCTGATAGGAGAAGAAGGGGCTTCTGGCACGGTTAATATG
>DAOVYW010000265.1 GCA_030635415.1 Candidatus Firestoneibacteriota bacterium | reverse complement strand
AAGTAAAAATGTAATTTAATGCTCAGATTGGCTTTATTAAAGCTGATAAGTCCGGCAGGCTCCTAGGGGCGGTATTGATTGGTTATAGGCAGGCGCCGGTCCCGGCCAAAGGCCTTGGGCGTGATTTTGATTCCGGGCGGAGACTGGCGGCGTTTATATTCACTCCCGTCCACCCGCCGAA
Organism: Candidatus Firestoneibacteriota bacterium; assembly: GCA_030635415.1. Classification (GTDB taxonomy): domain Bacteria; phylum Oederibacteriota; class JAAXVQ01; order JAAXVQ01; family JAUVAV01; genus JAUVAV01. The sequence continues at coordinate 1,683 of DAOVYW010000265.1, read as the reverse complement.
TGATTTCAAGCGCGGTGGGCTTCTTAAAACCTTTAGCTATTATTTCTTCCAGGATTCGATCCTCCTCCACGTACTCCTTCAATATTGGATCAAGCACGCTATATGGCGGCAGGCTATCCTCGTCCTTTTGGTCCGGACGCAATTCCGCCGAAGGAGGTCGTTCCATAACACTTTGCGGAATAAGCTCCCGGCCGGCGGCTTTATTTACATATTGCGCCAGCTCGTATACCAAGGTCTTGGGAACATCCTTAATCACGGCTAAACCACCGGCCATATCCCCATAAAGCGTGCAATATCCCACCGCGACCTCACTCTTATTGCCCGTGGTTAAAACCAGCCATCCAAAACGGTTTGAGAAGGCCATTAGGATATTGCCGCGTATGCGGGCCTGTAGATTCTCGTTCTCAATGCCCCCAGGAGACGGCTCAAAAGATTCTGATAATGTTTTCCGATAAGCGGCAAATATCGGCTTAATGGGAACGGTAAACATTTGCATCTTGAAATTTTCGGCGACTCGCTCTGCGTCGGAACGGGTTGCAGGGGAAGTGTATTGCGACGGCATGGTTAGACCTATAACATTTTCTCCGCCCAAGGCCGCTGCTGCTATGGCCGCGGTCACCGAAGAATCTATCCCTCCGCTTAAACCTATAACCGTTTTTTTGAAACCGTTTTTCTTAACATAGTCCCGGGTCCCCAACACCAGCGCCGAATAAATATTTTCCAGCCGGTTTTTTTGAGCAACCGGCTTTATGCAAATTGGTTTCCGATTGGTTTTAAGCGGACGTTTAATCCTAATGCCTTCTCCGCTTTTTGGAGAAACCGGCCGGGGAGCAACGCGGCGGGACGGCTTTTCAATATCCGCCAGCAGAAGCTCCTCAATAAAACTCCCGGCGCTGGCCAGAAGCTCTCCCCGGGGGCTAATAATCATGCTGTGGCCGTCAAAAACCAGTTCATCCTGGCCACCCACCAGGTTGACATACGCCACATACGCCCGGCTGCGCAGGGCTATCCCGCTTAATATCTTTTGTCTGGCGCTCTGCTTACCGGCATGGAACGGCGAAGCGGACAAATTAACAATCAAATCCACTTTATGCGCTTGAATAAAGCTCTCCGCTATGCCGTTCTCAATCCACAGGTCTTCACAAATAGTAATCGCTACGCGCCAACTACCCAGTTCGAAAAAGCATGGTTGGCGGCCCGGCGCAAAATAGCGTTTTTCATCAAACACTCCATAATTAGGCAGTTCCATTTTATGGTAAACATCCAACAGCTTTCCCTCATCCATAAGCACGGCCGAGTTAAATAGCTTGTCATATCCGCTGTACGCGAGTCCCACCACTGTGGTTATCGCTTGCGTTTCACGGGTCACTTCCTGCCGAGCCGCTTCATTAGCTTCGAGAAAACCGGACTTCAAGAGCAGATCCTCGGGAGGATATCCGCAAATAACCATTTCCGGGCAAACTACCAGATCAGCGTTCGCTTTCCGGGCTCGTATAATGTTTCTCTTTATTTTTGCGGTATTAGTTTTGAAGTCCCCCATGGTGGGATTGATCTGGGCCAAGGCAACTCGTAAAATACTCATGCGGTTCTCCTGCAATACGGCCTAGGAGCCTGTCGAACTTAGGCACTAAAGCGGATTTTAAGCATTTTCCCCCTTTGAAGAAGGGGGATAAAGGGGGATTT
>DAOVYW010000139.1 GCA_030635415.1 Candidatus Firestoneibacteriota bacterium | reverse complement strand
GAGTACACGGTCTCGAAGTGTGACGCGATAACCGGAAAGTCGATCGCGGGCGGAGGAGCGTTGAGCAAATCCGGATTGACGGGAGCGCGTCTTAATCATGTAGACGAGGTAGTGGCGAGCGACGAGACCGGTATGGTCATCGAGACGAAGACGAGCAATGCCAATACCGAGTATGCGATCTCGAAGTTTGACGCGACGACCGGAAAATCGATCGCGGGCGGAGAATCTTTGAGCAAATCCGGATTGACGGAAGCGCGTCTTAATTATGTAGACGAGGTAGTGACGAGCGATGAGACCGGCATAGTCACTGAGACGAGGATGAGCAATGCCAACACCGAGTATATGATCTCGAAGTTTGACGAGACGACGGGGAAATCGATCGCGGGCGGAGAATCTTTAAGCAAATCCGGATTGACCGGAGCGCGTCTTAATTATGTAGACAAGGTACTGGCGAGCGACGAGACCGGTATTGTCACCGAGACGAAGACGAGTAATGATAATGGATGGACAATCTCGAAATTTGACGCTACTACCGGCCAAATGATAGCGGGCGGTAGTTCGCATAATAATTATGGATTAATAGGCGCGCAGGAGAATGATGTGGAAAATTTGGAATCGAGCTCAAAAAACGGGCTTCTAGTGAGTAATAAAGTCAGTAATAGTCTGGGATACACTGAGACCTGGTATTTATCCGAAAGTACTGGAATACCGGATCCAAGCCGGAAATCCCACACACATAGTATATACGGATATGAGAGTGCGCAGGACACCTATACCACGATTAATGCGTGCGATAAAAATGGCGTTACCTATCGCACTCACGCCTCAAATGGGTTGGGTTGGAAAGAAACTAATTATGACCCGGATGTAGGTAATGTCCTCGACGGAAATGGACATAATGATTACGGGCAGTTAAGCTCGCGGGATTTTGACACGGACTTCACTTCCAGTGAGGAAACCGGAATTGTATCGGAAAGCAAGAATAGTACTGCGCTGGGTACTGTGACTACCTGGTTTGATAAAGATACCGGGGCGGCTTATTACTCCGAATCCGGCTCGGCCGCCGGTGGCAGCAGTTCCGGGAATGGCGGTCTGGGCGGCATAACCGAGACCACGATTAAAGCCAACGATTTTTCCGGAATAATATACTACACCTTTGCGGAAAACTATGATGGTGGCGGCAGCATGCTGGCGACGACCACCACGGATTATAATTCCCATACCGGAGTTTCAACCCATGCTTTTACCAGCTATACGCTGGGCGCTACTTATGAGTGGAACTATACCGACGGCACGAAAGATCCGGTGCATACCCGGGCGAGTGTCAATTACTCGGATTATAAGGGAATACACAAAGGCAGCGGGGAAGAAACTTATGATTCTTCGACCGGAGTATTGAGGACCCAGAAATTGCTGCAGCCGGACAGCATGGATGAGCGGATAATATTCAAGAACAATGGCGATTTCGTGACTTCTGCGGTGGGAACACGGGAGGACGGGGAGCGCATCAAATATACCTTCTTTCCCAAGAGTAATGAGATTGAAACCATGGGGAACGATAAAGGAACAACGTACTTTGGTTCGGCGACATCCATCCGGCACCGGGTATATACGGAGGGTGATAAGGCGTTGTTCTACGAATATACTTATTCCGGGGATGAAATTGATTCGATATATGGCCAGTCCAAAATGGAGGACGCAGGCGCTCTCATGGAACATGACAGACACTTCAATCTGCAATGGTGGTGCGACACCATGGACGTGGTGCATACTTATGCCGGAACCAGCTTTGCCAAGGGGTCGTATTGGAATAAAGCGGAGGAGAGCTTTACCGGCAATGACGGTAAATACTGGTCAGGCGAGGTGGTTTACGATAGGTGGGGATTCTACTTTGAGAGCGAAATTCTCAAGGGGATAGACGCTGCCACCGGCGTGAAGGTGGACGGCACAGCTGCGAAAAATACTACCAAGATGCAGGTGACCCGTGGCGGGGACAATCAGGGTGCATGGGAATTCGTAAAAGATAGCATGGTAAAGCATCACACTAGAAAAGAAACTTATACCTGGGATTCGCCGAAAGGGAAATATCAGCCGCACGGGAACGGGGTTAGATGGTCCTTGGGAGAGTGCAAGTCCGAGGCCCTGCTGACCGGCGAAATTACTATGTGGGCGGATGTAAAAATAAAAATCAACAGTGACCGGTCTACGACTTCCACTTTCTGGAACATACGCCACATAGCAACCCAGTTCCACACTCGGACCCGGTACAAACCAAATATTAAAACGGTCTCAATGGATACCGGCAGTAGGCCAACAGCAACTTTTTCTAATAATACGTATAGTAATCCATATTATTCAGGCTATAGTGGGTACAAAGTAATAAGTCTTAACAAATATTGTGCTAGTAGAGATAAGTATGGAAAGTGTACTGATTATGATTACCGGTGGACAAAAGTTATATATGAAAAGGAGACCGATGGATGGATATGGTGGCCCAACGGCGTGGCGGAAGACGTAAATGATACTGCTTGGGATCATGGCAGCGGCGATAGAAGAGAGGAATTATATGCCGATGAATTGAAGCAGAAGCTGGATGTCGAGGCTGTGGGACCGATTGGAGCAAAGGAATCCGGGGGCTCTGCCAGTGCCGCTGACGGCAGCTCGGCAGTAGTCCGTACTTCTTTCGGCAATAAGGCCCAAGGTGCCACCCTGGCTGACGGCAGTAGCAGTGGGGAGCAGCCGGCTAAGCAGCGCGGCATAGAAGACACCAGTGTATCCGGTGGTGAGAGTGTCCGGGCGGCTAGCCGGACAGAAGCGTCTTTCAAGGACGAACTAGCCGCAAAATTACAGGGTATAAAGGGATTGGAAGATGTCCCGGAACTAGTCCGGATGGCTCTTTCCAAGATGAGTAGGGAAGAGATTATCGCGGCACTGGAGGGAGCAGATGCTGGGATGGCCGAACTTATCGCGGCTCTGAATGAGGCCGGCCAAGCTTTGTTCGGAGAGGGGTATGATAAGTCCCTGCCAGGACGCATACTTAATCTGGTCAGCCGGGTAGTGCAATTAGAACCGGCCAAGCTGATCTTGCTGGGCGAAGAGAATATACCTGCGGATGTGAAGCTGGCAGCCATAGCGGCCCAGGAATGCCAGGATGCAATAAATGTTTCACGCGACGAGAAAGGCCGGGCTATAGAGATGTTAGATCGGCAGTGCGGCCGAGACGCGTTTACATCTGAGGAATCCGGGGTGACGGAGACCATTACTGCCACTCTGGGTGATATTACAGTAAAACACAGGGATATCGCCGGCCGGCTGCTATCAGAGGCCTGCAAGGGAGAAAGCCGGACTTACAGTTATGTGCTGGACAGCCGGGGCCAGGTCAAGCAGACCACGGTGACGAAACGTACGGCCGGGACAGGGATTACGGTTATGCAATACGATAAGAGTGGACGGCTCATCTCTCTGGAAGCGGAGGGGACGCAGAAGACTTTTGTATACCAGGGCCGGGGAGAAAATGAGGAGGTAATAGCAACTACTTGTAATGAGCTGGGTGAAGTAAGGGAACAGAGATATTTCAAGGCGGGGAGATTAGTTAAGGTTAAGCAACAGGACGATTCGGAGACGAAGTACGAGTACATGACAGACAAGACCGGAAAAGTGCTGGCTATGACCGCGCAGGTAACGGACCATGACGGAGAAACCACTATTCTGCAATATGACGGCAGCGGCAGGTTGGTGTCCGCCCTGGGCAAGCAGACCAAGCAGGTTACGAAGATGAAGCGGGAAACAACCATGGCGGAGCAGGCCTTGGCATTTGAACTTAAGAAGCAACTCTTTGGTGACCCGCGCATAGACGGCAAGCGTATTGACATGAAGCTGCAATTGAAAGGGCTTAATCGGAAATAAGTTTAGTATCAGCCGGAGCCGCGAGAAAAAAACCCGCCTGGGGTGTAAAAACCAGAGGCGGGTTTTTACATTTGTGGTAATATCTTAGAATGAAAAATATATATTATGCTCTCAGTCTGGCATCTTTAAGTATGGTTATATTGGCATATTTGCTGTGGGCTAATGCCGGATATGTCAATGATGATACCTATATTACTCTGCGTTATGCCCGCCACCTGATAGAAGGGAAAGGCCTGGTATGGAATCCTGGGGTGCCGGTGGAAGGCTATACCAGCTTTTTAACCACCATATTGATAGCCGTGCTGGGCAAACTGGGCTGCGACTTGTTATTCTCCGCCCGCCTTATCAATCTCGGTTCATTTGTTATTCTAACCTGGTACTTAATTTGGTTTTTTAAGCAACGGAGTGCCTGGCACGCAAATAATGCGTTAGTAATAGTCCTGCCAACGGTTTTTGCGCTCTGTTCGCTCTCTTTTGCCGTGTGGATCTGGGGTGGTTTGGAAGCGCCGTTTTTCGCGTTGGGAACAGCACTCTGCGCTGGAACTTTTTTAGGCATGCTGGAAGACAATGCTGCCGGTTCGTTCAAATACTGGTTAACCGGGCTGGGTTTGGGAATTTTACCGCTTATTCGTCCGGATGGACTAATATTCATATTTATTACTTTCGGATTCGCGGCTTATCAGACCTACCAGGCCCGCCGCCAAGGTCAAATAAATTGGCAGCGCTGGATTCATTTTAATTGGGCCATGTTGCTCCTGCCGGCTTTGCATATCGGAGGGCGTTGGTTGTTTTACGGCGAGTTAATGCCTAATGCGGTAAACGTCAAAGCGGTAGATGTTCCGCCCGGCCTGATATTTGCGGGTATCAATTATTTAATACAATGGTGTTTGCGACCGCCGTTTCTGCCTTTTTTAGCGATCATGGGTGCCGGTCTGGCATGGTTTAAGGGTGCCAAACGAGAGCCGATATTATATCTGAGCTTGTGTATTGTCACTTACGCTTTAATGGTAATCCGGGTTGGCGGAGAATTCATGCCTCGGCACCGCATGCTAATTCCCCTGATGCCGCTCTGCGGCATTTTGAGTTTTTATGGTTTTGCGTATTTTATGAAAAAGGCCGATGTGGCTAAAAAATACTTAACCATCATCTTAACGACGGCCTTGCTCGGCATGCAAATGCTGGTTCCTTCCCAGCAAGTTGATCCGGCTGCTTTTCTCGGTACGATTGTAGGAAAACATATAAATTATTCCTGGCCCCCCGGCTCTCTCATCGCGCTCAATACCGCCGGTTCTACACCCTATTTTGCGCCTGACTATGTTTATATTGATATGCTGGGACTGAATAACCGATACATTGCCAAACGCCGGATTTCAAAAAGAAGATTAGGGGCTCAGTTTTGGCCCGGCCATGCCAAGGGCGACGGACAATATGTCTTAAACCGGCAGCCGGATTATATTATTATCGGATCAGCCGAGGGCATCCCGGTCAAACGGATATCCTTGGATCCGGATAAATTACTGTATTCCCGTGATGCTCTGTTTTTAAGTGATCTGGAGCTGCTGGAAAATCCCGAATTTCACCGGCAATATTCCGAGCAGACAGAGGATGTTAATGTGGAGCAGGTGCCTCGCCGTTTTGCTTACTTTCAGACCAGAGACGGGATATTAAGCTTTACCTACTTTAAACGCCGCGATGCGCAGCCCTAGCCAAAGCGGCCGGCTGATCCCCGGTTATCATGCTAAAGACAAAACACTTTGAGCCTTCATTTTAAACTACATGGCAAAATACAGTTGCGTTGTGTTATAACTCCATCAGCATTCACCAGCAATTCTATTCGATAACTTGTGCCTATGGGAAAATCCGGTCCATCCCAAAATTGTTTTTTGCCGTTTAGTGTATAGATAAATGTAAGCTGTGGAAGCGAATCCGAACCGGGTTTTAAGGTTATGCTTTCTTCTTGATTCGTTGCCAGGACAGGCAAATAGAATTTATCACCCCCTGCAATCATGTACACATCTTTTAAGGAATTATTGGAACCACCGTCGAAACTCACTTTCAATTTAACCTTGACTGTATCCCTACTTAAATAATCACATCCTGTAGCTTGAATCAAAATAATTAGCCAAACCAGAAAATATATGTGCATGTGATTAAAAAATAGTTTGAAATTCATCAATATAAATCCTTATGGTTTATAATATTTTTTAGTTATTATAGCGGAATTTGTAACCAATGATATAACATTTTGCGCCATCACTTTATTGGGGGTCATCTGATAAAGTTTTATACCAATCTTAATTCCGGCCCGGTCACTTGGTCCGTCCCAAGCGCGCAATCCCTTAACTTTAGAGTCTTTTTTTGGCATTTTAAAACGTAACAGCGTAGATCCGATTTGCTCTAGACCCGCTCCGTCCAAAAGAATGGAATCTGAAAATCCGGCCGCTCTTCCAACATATCCATAATGAATATTTGACCAAACATCATAGTAATAAAGTGTATTGCCGTATAAATGCCATTCCTGAGACCCGTTCGGTACTCTTGGATGAAAACATCTGGAGATTTTAGGCTTGTGATCCCAATCCTGATTTTGTCCGACCTTATATGCCCAAAAAAGTATTGCTGCCTGTCGGCTTGAAAATTCTATATCCAGACACTCTCTTGGCCTCATGGCACCCAGAAGCTGCCTCCACCAGGGTAGCTTTACATAATCCGCTACGCATGCATT
>DAOVYW010000241.1 GCA_030635415.1 Candidatus Firestoneibacteriota bacterium | reverse complement strand
GGTATTGTGGTTATGGCTATGATAGTTACTTTTACGGTTTATTATACCACCTGGGCGAGAATCATGGATGAGTTCTACGACGTAGCCCGGATTGCTTCCCAGTTTGCGCCGCTTTTTAACTCAGTCAACCAGACCATGCTCATGATTTTGCTGGTGTTTTTAGTGCTGGTGGCGGTTTTTTCCATCTTTGTATCCCATCAAATCGCCGGTCCGATCTATCGTTTTGAAAAAACTCTTCAGGCGGTTGCCGGGGGAGATTTGACCATGCGGGTGGGTTTGCGAAAACGCGATGAGTTTAAGCATCTGGCGGATTCCATGAATGAAATGGTCGGTGAGTTAAGAAACAACCTGTCCTCCAATCGCGTTTTAATTGAGGAAATGATAGGTATTTTCGAGCGTATCGAGGAAAGCGGCGACTGGGACGGAAGCGCTTTGCCATCCGGTCTTACTGAGGATCTGGAAAAAATGAACCAGATCTTGCTGCGCTTGCAGCAAAATGTTCAGCGGTATAAATTAAAATAATTTTGGAATAAACTGTGAAATAATTAAAGTTAGCTGCGAAGAACCACAAATTAATTCCTCTTGTTTTCACCCTCCCCTTCATCCCCTCCCTTCAGAGACTGTGGCATAATTGTATTTTAGAGGCATTGGTGTTACTTTGTCATCCCAAACCCTTCGCATGTCATCCCGAGCCGCAGGCGAGAGCTCTCCACGCTTACTCGAAGATGTAGTCTATTACTACATTCTAAAGTCGGCTCAGGACAGGCTCCGTAAGGAATCTCCACGAAAACGCTCAATTCGTCCCCTTACTGCTTGAGCGTAGTGGCTTTGATTATTCTGCTCCAGGGACCAGCGCCTCCACTATTGAGGCTTCTTACTTTAACCGAATACTGGGTAGCCGGCTTGCAATTACTGAAAATATACGGCGGAGAATTTGTTGATTGCGGCTGGCCCCGGTTCGTTCCTTGCGCATCCGTTCCAATACTGACTTCATATGAACTTACTCCGGGAGCGGTCTCCCAGGTAAAGGTTATGGAAATTATCGTAACTTCGCTGATTTTTGTTTTGGTGGGCGCTAGAAACGGCGGAGTAGGCCGGGTGGTAACAAGCAGAATATCAGACCAAGGGCCTTCACCCGTGATATTGTAAGCCCTGATTTTTACAAAATAAGTGGTATTAGGTATTAAACTTTTCAAGTCATGGGAAGTTTGATGTAGGATTTTCTGTCCCCGATTACTGGCATCCGTATTAGTTCCTATGCTTAAATGATAGCCATCAACTTTTTTCATGGCTTGCCAATGGAGGGCGGTCGAAATGTCCGTGATTTTAGTAACTGCCAGGTTTTGCGGAGCGCGATCCGGCGGAGCCGGAGGAGTATGAAAGGTAACTTCGCGGCTCCAGGGACCCAGGCCGGTGTTATTTTGAGCCCGCACTTGCACGCGATATTTAGTTTCGGGTTGGAGCTGTGACAAATTTAATGTTTGGGCCGCGTGCTTTGAAATGACCCGCCAGGTTTTTTGTGCCGGGCCGACCCGGATTTGATAAGTCGTGTAGGCATTACCGGAAATAGCTTCCCAAGTCAACATGGCATCATGCGGGGAAATCTTTGAAAGCATGAGAAGGGACGGGGGGATTTCCGGCAGAGTTGTGAAGCTCTGGGGAAGGGACCAGCTTCCCGGGCCGCCAAGATTTGCTGCGCGGATTTTTACCGAGTAATTGGTGTTTTTATTCAACCGCGTCAGGCGGACATCAGAATGATTAAAAACCTGGGGCTGGTTTTGGTCCGGAGATTCTGCGGCAGAGAGCAAGACTTCGTAAGTGTTGATTTGTTCTTCCGGTGTCCAGGTGAGGCGAACATAGGTTCCGCCGATTTCGGCCAGGGATATGTTTTTTGGTTTTGGTGGTATGGGGAAAGTTGTAAAGTTTATAATATTTGACCAGGCTCCGGGTTGACGATTTTGCATTAGGGGACGTATCTTGAGATAATAAATCGTATCCGGAATTAAGTCTTGAATTTTGGCCGGAGGACGAGAGACTTCATCCAGCCGATGAGTTCGCGCCTCAATATCCGAACCATAGGATATTTCATAAGCTTGGGCCGCGGACATGATATTCCACTTTACTTCGGAAGAGTTTTGCTTGAGCTTGGAAATCCTGACTCCGCTGAGGCCGGGGGACAGAGTGGTAAAGCTGAGGACTTTACCCCAGGGACTAACCCCGCTCTGGTTAACGGTGCGAATCCGAACATAGTAGCGCCGGCTGGGTTTTAGACGGCTAAAAGTGTAACTGGCATTGGCCGTAACGGTTAAGCCGAGATTGGTGCCCTTGGAATTGGTACCCCAATTGATGTGGTAGAAACGCGAAATCCGGGAACCGGGCAAGGATCGCCAGCTTATGACGGCTTGGTCGGAGGTTTGGGCAGAGACATTTAAGCCGCGTGGCTTGGCCGGCAGGGTGAGTAGGGATTGGATGGCGCTCCACGGCCCGGCCGCGCCCTTAATGATGGATCGCACTTTGAAAAAATAGCGGCTATTGGGTGAGAGTTGAAGAGAAAAGCTGTTTTCCTCGGTGGGCAGGATGCCCATATTCCCGGCGAGGGGGTCTGTGCCGCAGGCAAGATCATAACCCAGGGCGGATTTAATTTTTTGCCAGCGAAGAAGGACACCGGTTTGCCCTCCGTCGCTGATAGTCAGGCCTTTGGGCGCGGTCCCGGGCTTATAGGGAAGCGTGGTAATGGAAATAGGGCTGCTCCAGGAACCGGAAAGTTTGGGATTACGCGCCCGGAGCTTTACATAATAAGTGGTATCCGGTATTAGGT
>DAOVYW010000048.1 GCA_030635415.1 Candidatus Firestoneibacteriota bacterium | reverse complement strand
GGGCGCGGAAAACGAAGTGCCTTCCATTGCGCTGAAGGTATCACCCATGGCGGTACAAGTAACACCATGATCTATATAAAAATCAAATGATCCGCCCGGGGCGGCTAAATCAATAATGCCGCCAGAATTGGAATACCAGGTTACATAATCTTCAGAATCCGTGGCCGCTACTGCTATGACATTCGGATCTCCGGCCGGGTAGTAAGGATCAGCTGAGAAATTAATATTATCATTTCCAGCGGACGCGACCAGGAAACATCCTTGGCCGGCCGCATAAGAGCAGGCCTCAGCGAGTATTGGCGGATTAGTACTGCTATATATAACCAAACTCAGGTTAATAATATCCGCTCCATTATCCGCTGCCCATTCTATCCCGGCTGCCACATCCGAAACATCGCCCGCGGCATTGGAATCCAAGACTTTAATTGGCATAACCTTGATTTTATCTTTATACGCCGTGCCCGCCACTCCCTGGCTGTTGTTGGCATTGGCAACAATCATGCCGGTAACATGCGTCCCATGGCCCAAGACATCAACCCCATCTATTTTATTATTATCATCCTCCGGCAGAGTTTCGGGATTAAGAATATTATAACCCCCCACCAGTCGGTTGCTAAATTCCGAATGGTCGAGATCCGCGCCGGTATCCACTATGGCTACTATGATTGGGGCATCGCTGAAAGCAAAGGCATGGGCCGGATTCATGGCTTCATCGCCTTTTGTACGATCAAGCCACCACTGGGTTCGGCCGTCACTGTAATAGGAGTCATTGATCCAGGCGCGCGCGGTATAGGTGGTGGAAATCACATCCGCGGCATAAGCAATATAATTCGGCTCTACTGCTTCCACCAGTGCGTTTTTTTTATATTCCTCCACTGCAGATATAACGCCCTTGCCGGCCGGCAGACTCACCCGCTGCCATCCAAACCGGGCCTTTCCCCTGGCACGGGTCCGGTGGAAAGCATGAAACACGGCCATGGCCTGTTCACGTCCGGCAACCCTGGCCTTGACCTGAGCCTGAAATTTCGCTTGCATCTTCAGGGTAAAATTCCCGCGAAATTTAATCAGCACTTCATCCGCAGCCATGCGCGGAACATCAGGACCGTGCATGTGATGCCGGGATAAAGACGGCATGTTTTTTTTATCCGGATGCTCCTGGGCCCGCACCGGGTCATGGCCGCCTATTAGCGTCATTACTGCTGCCAGGATAAATGCCTTTTTAAACATGTATTTCCTCCTCCGATTGCTGCGCTCCCCTCCGATTGCCGCGCTCCCCTCCGATTGCCGCGCTCCCCTCCGGTCGCTCGCAATGACATCTTAGGGGGTTTTGCCGCAGAATCATAATGTATCTTATATTTATATCATACTAGTTATTTATCCTCTACGCAATACTCCGCGCTTCCACCTCCCCCGCTCCCCGGCAGACTGTGGGGGCATCCAAGGCCTTGATATATATTTTCCGTGCCCTGCTTTAAGGGTTTACAAAAATATTCATCCCCTCTATAATAACGCCAACATATTTTTTTGCTGTCAACGGCCGCCAAGCAGGATGCCGTTCAAGCATATAAAACTCAAGGGCGGTGAAGAAATGAGCGCACGATCCGAAAGAGATGCGGATTTGGATTTAGGCACTACCAAGTCCGGTATGGAGCCATCCGTGGCCGGCGCCCTCTCTTATTTGCTGGGATTTATTACCGGCATCCTTTTTTATATCCTGGAAAAAGACAATCCTTTTGTCCGTTTCCACGCGTTGCAATCAATTATGGTCTTCGGTGGTTTGGTTGTGGTTATGATGACTCTTGGGATTATTCCGGTTCTGGGATTTGTCTTCAATTTTTTCCTGTCCATTGCCGGCTTTTCCATCTGGCTCTTCATGATGGTAAAAGCCTCCCAGGGCGTGGCCTTTAAACTTCCCATTGTCGGCGATATCGCGGAACGGAATCTTTAAACATTATTGATTTAATGCGGAAAGAGGGTGGAATATGATTGGCGGCCAGCGCATAGCCGTAGTACTCCCGGCTTATAACGCCGCTAAAACCCTGCGGGCCACTTACGAAGATATTCCCCAGGATGTGGTGGACGAGTTTATTCTGGTGGATGACCACAGCATTGACGCCACCGCCGAACTGGCCCGCTCCCTGAATATCGAAACCTATATTCACAACAGCAATCTGGGATACGGGGCCAACCAAAAAACCTGTTACCGCAAGGTCCTTGATAAAAATATTGATATTATCGTCATGCTGCATCCGGATTATCAGTATACGCCTAAATTGCTGCGATCTATGTGTTCATTATTGTCAGATGGCATCTATGATATTGTACTCGGCTCGCGCATCCTGGGCAATAGCGCCCTGCGGGGCGGCATGCCGCTGTATAAATATATCAGCAACCGGGTTCTCACTTTGCTTGAAAATCTTTTACTGGGAGCCAAGCTCTCGGAGTACCATACCGGATACCGGGCTTATCGCCGCTCGGTTCTGGAAAAGCTTCCTTTTGATAGCTTTTCCAATGATTTTATTTTTGACAATCAATTCCTGATTGCCGCCATTGAGCGTGATATTCCCATCGGCGAAATTTCCTGCCCCACCCACTATTTCAAAGAAGCCTCTTCCATAAATTTTACCCGCAGCCTTAAATATGGCTGGCTCTGTCTCTGCTACGCTTGGCTCGCCGGCTGGAGGCTGCTGCCGCGCCGCATAGCGCGTCTACTCCGGTTTAAATAAAACATCCCGCCCCAATCAAGGTGGGATATTTTATTCGAAAGAAGCACCTTGGCCTTTACGTTCCCTCTCTTTTTTAGACTCTTTTAGTCCTTGCTTCCCTTTGATCTTTTGGTGGCTTTTCTTCTTTCCATAAGCCTTTTTCTTTTGAGAACCGGCCTCTTCGTCTATATCTTCTTCGTTTTCATCGCTCTCGGATTGCATTTTGGAACTACGCCCCTTGGAGGACCGTTTTTTACCTTGTTCCCCTTTGGTCTTCTTCTTTCCATAAGCCTTTTTCTTTTGAGAGCCGGCCTCTTCGTCTATATCTTCTTCGTCTTCTTCGCTTTCGTCTTTCACTTTAAGCTTGCGGCCTTTTTTGTAATATTTTTTGCCTGGAGAAGTCTTCTTTTTTACGCGGGTCTTTTGGTATCCGGGAGCTTCTTGTTTTTTTGACCTATACCCGGATTTATCCGTCTTATAGCCACGGCCCGTCTTCTCTCGAGTCTTCTTTTTATAAATTTCCCTATCTTTATATGCTTTTTTCTTTTTAGATCTTGGTTCTTCTCCTATTTCTTTGCTTCCTTGCTTTTTATATTCCCGCAACTCATGAATTCTTCTTTCCAGAGGAGTCATTTTCGGCTTGCGAATTTTTCTTGGTTTATGAATTTTTCGCCTGGCCGGTTTACCATCTTCTTTAACCCAACGTCCCGGAACCCATGCTCCGAAGCGGTTATAACGGCCGGACCTTCTTTTATATCCGGACTTTTCCTTCTGCCTCCATAAACCCTTAACCCAAACCCCGCGCCGGTCCCAATACCCCGGCACCCAGATTCGGTTCTCCGGAATCCGCTTCCAATGCCCGGATACCCACTCGTTTCTTATATTATAGCGCCCCTTTATCCAATCATGATTAACCCGTGATTTCAATCGCCAGCGCCCTGCCACCCAATTACCCCGCCTGTTCCAATGCCCGGGCACCCACACCTTGCCGCGTGGATAATGCCTCATGGGACGCCAGTATCCGTGAGTCCATGTACCGAGACGGGTCCAGTGGCCGGGCATCCAGGCATAACCGGCTCTTTTCGATCTGCGCCATTTACCATCATACCAGCGACCGCCAAACCGGTAACCAGGTACCCAGTTATATCCGGGACGCCTTCTTTTCAATGGTTTCCAATAACCTGGAATATATAGGCCTTCCACATTTATAAACCCAGATTCCCAGGAAAAACCTATCCGGTTCCGTAACTTCCAATAACCCGGCGCGAAGAAACCATCTGACAAGGCATAGGCGTCCACCCAGAGATAATTCGGCCCTGGGGCAGGCGGACGTTCCCATTCATCCTCCAACTCTTCTGCATAGGGATCTACCACTGGAGGCGGAGCAGCCTCCCTGACACGCATAGTCACAACACAACCCGTGCCTAACAACAGAAACAGCGCCACTATTGAATTTATATATCTCATCTTTTCCTCCTGAACCGAAATTGAGACATTCTCGTTAAAATATTAGCAAATTTTGATTTTAAACTCAATGTTTAAATAACCGCAACCGATTACCGCCGGTCGGCAAGTGCTGTCTGGAAGTCTGCGCATTTAGCCGATTTCCATATAACCAATCCCTCGCCCTCGAGGAGCGGGAGAGTAGACAAGGATGCGATTTCATCTCAAAAAGAGGGGGGGGGGGTCTTTAATTTCAGACTAATTGCGCACTCTCTTAATGACATATTTTTTATGAAATGTTATACTTAAATCAGTCCAAAAAATCCAAAGTGAGGATATTAACCATGAAAAAAATCCTTGTTTTTTTGCTTGGTATTACTTTGGTCTTCTGGAGCAGCAGTCAAAAATCCCGAGCTGAGCAAATAGATTTTCAAGCCGCGGGCACCGGAAATGCCTTCCTGGAGATTAGCATCGGCGCCCGGGCCGTAGCCATGGGCGAAGCCTTTACCGGTATTGCCGATGACGTTACCAGCATATACTGGAACCCCGCCGGCTTGGGCCAGGTGAATAATGTGCAGATTTTGCTAATGCACAATCAGTGGTTTCAGAATGTTATATATAATTATGGCGCCGGCAGTCTGCCCATCTTAAAAGGCACGTTAGGATTATCCGTCGCCTACGTAAGTTACGGTTCTATGGACAAGCTGGACGAATCCGGCGTTAAGCAGGGGGATTTTACGGCCTATGATTTAAATCTGGGGGCAGCTTATGGTATGAAACTATTAGATAGTCTCTTGATCGGCGCGGGGCTAAAAATGCCTATGACAGTTATTGACAACGAATCGCAGCTTTCTTTTGCCCTGGACCTGGGTTGCCTGTATAAAACTCCGGGTCTCGAGATGCTACAGATCGGTCTTATGGTAATGAATGTTGGTACCAAGCTCGGGGAAGCAACGCAACCCAGCCAGATTAAATTGGGCTTGGGCCTGATAGACGCGGTTAAAGGCCTGAAAGCCGGTTTGGATGTCAGTAAATATATATTTGAAGATTCCTTGCAAATCAATCTGGGCGCCGAATATCTGATTATGAATACTCTGACTCCCCGCATAGGTTATAAGATTACAACCGCGGAAACGGGATTAGATTCCGGATTGGTCGGGCTCACGGCCGGTTTAGGCTTTTGCTATTCCTTCCAGAATTTTAGCCTGGGTCTGGATTATGCCTTTGTGCCCTACAATGATTTAGGCGATACCCATCGCATTGCCCTCTCAGTAGCATTAGGTGCGGCCCCGGCTAAACCGTCGGCAGCTTCCTCTTCCTGGGGCCAATCTTCTTATGTCTCGGATCGGACCAACCGTTATGCGGCACCAGCCAAACCGAGAACCAAGCCACTGCTCCCCCCCGGCAAAGTAAACCTGAAAAAAGCAGGTTCCCGCATCAAAGTAAGCTGGAAAAGCAGTTCGTCTCCCCGGCACGTTGGTTATAACGTGTACATGAAAAAAGGAAAAAAAGGGAAATATTATAGGGTAAACACTCGTCCGTTACGCAAACTTTCCCATACTACTTCAAAATTAAAACCTAAAAAATCGTATTCATTTATCATAAAAACCGTAGACTCATCCGGCCGGAAAAGCCGGGGAACCCCTGTGAAAAAATTGTACTTAAAGTAATACGCGGGCTATGTAAACCGTTACCGCAATTCTAAAGCCATCCGGCAAGTTTGGATATCAACTCCTTCAGGTTTTTTAACAGGTCCCGGGACGGACGTCCCATCTCCAGACCGGCCGGTTCGCCGGGAAGAAAGCGGATTTTCCAGGACCGATCCGCAAGTAATTTTCCAACCAGATTAGAGGGTGGTTGAAAATTCTCTGCCCAGCGGATCTGAATAACTCTTTCTCCGGCCATAATCTCGGAGATTTTGGCCGCACGCGCCACGATCTTCAACTCCGCCACTTCTAATAGATTCTTAGCCGGTTCGGGCAGAGAGCCGCACCGGGTCTCGATTTCCTGTGACACGGCCTGGAGTTCTTTCAAGGTTCCGGCTCCGGCCAAGCGTTTATAGAAATTCAATCGCGTTATGGCGTCAGGCACATAGTCCGCCGGTAAATAGGCGTCCAGGGGGACGGCTACCCGCACCTCAGCCGGAGCCTCTTCGCCCTGCCCCCGCATCTCGCCCACTGCTTCTTCCAGCATACTGCAATAGGTTTCAAACCCCACGGCTGCCACCTGGCCGGATTGCTCCCGCCCCAGAACATCCCCGGCTCCGCGGATTTCCAGATCCCGCATGGCAATTTTTATACCTGAACCCAGTTCGGTAAACTCCTGAAGCGTAGTCAGTCGTTTCTCGGCATCTCCGGTCGCGGCCCCACCCAGGGGATAAAAAAGATACGCATACGCCTGGCGGTCCGCTCTTCCCACCCGTCCCCTGAGCTGGTATAGCTGGGACATGCCCAGGGCATCAGCCCGGTTAATAATGATGGTATTCACATTGGGCATATCCAGACCGGATTCCACAATGGTGGTGGAAACCAGGATATCTTCCGCCCGGGCCAGAAAGCGTTCCATTACCGGCTCTAACTCCCCCTTGGTCATCTGCCCGTGCGCTACTGCCACCCTGGCCTCAGGCGCCATTTTTTTTACACGTTCCGCCATCTTCCAAATGGTTTGAACCCGGTTATGGATAAAAAACACCTGCCCCTGCCGGGATAATTCCCGCAAAATAGCTTCCCGGATCATGGGCTCGGAGTACTCCATTACCTGGGTACGTATAGGTAGACGGTTCAAGGGCGGAGTCTCAATCACCGAGATATCCCGGATCCCGGACATAGATAGATATAGCGTACGTGGTATCGGGGTGGCGGTCAGGGTCAAGACATCTACTGTGCTCCGGATTTTCTTCAGTTTCTCCTTCTGGCCTACGCCGAAGTGCTGTTCTTCATCCAGCACGCAAAGACCGAGGCGCCGGAATTTTACATCCTTACCCAGCAGGCGATGAGTGCCAATGACAATATCCACTGCTCCCTGGGCCATATCGCGCAGAATGATTTTCTGCTCCTGCGGACTCTTGAAACGCATGAGCACCTCGACGCGCAAGGGATAAGCCGCCAGGCGTTCCCGGAAAGTGGCGAAATGCTGGTCCGCCAGGATGGTGGTCGGCACCAGTATTGCCACCTGGAATCCATCCTGTACCGCCTTAAAAGCCGCCCGCATGGCAACCTCGGTCTTGCCAAAACCTACGTCCCCGCAGATCAGACGATCCATGGGCTTGGGCCGCTCCATGTCCTTTTTAACTTCCGCAATCGCCCGTATCTGATCCGGGGTCTCATCATAGGGAAAAGCCTCTTCGAATTCTTTTTGCCACTGGTTGTCAGGCGCAAAGGCATGAGCTTGGTGAACCTGCCGGGCCGCATAAATATCCAGCAGCTCGCGGGCCATTATAGTCACGGATTCCTTGACCTTCTGCTTGGTTCTCTCCCAGGCCGAACTGCCCAGACGGTTAATGCGCGGCGCCCGTTCACCGCCCGTATATTTCTCAACCAGTCGAAGCTGGTCCATGGGAACATATAGTTTTTCTTCACCCGCGTAGGCCAGGCGGACAAACTCATGTTCTCCGCCGTCGATCCCCAGCTTAACAATACCTTGAAAATGGGCCAGGCCATGATCGCGATGAATCGCCAGGTCGCCGGGCTTTAGCTCCAGCACGTCGGAAACCGCCTGGGAGGCATAGGCCTGGCCTTTTATCCGGCGAAGACGCGGCCGGCCTATGTGGCGGCTGAAGATTTCCTGGTCGGTAAATATTACCAATGCTCCGGCCGGGTATTGAAACCCCTCAGCCAGGTGACCGATATGGAATTCAAAACGGCCGAGAAAATCCGGAACTTGCAGGTTGGAGGCGCGTTCCGCCAGCAGCCGGCGCAGTCGCTGTTCTTCGGCGCGGTTATGCGAAATAACATGCAGTTCCAGGCCCTGCTCAAACAGCGCCCGGGCCTCTTGAATCAGCAGATCCAAATTTCCTTGCAAAGGCGCCGTACCTTTAACCACCACACTCCATTCGGGCAGGACTTCCGGTTCCGGCCAGACGGTTTGTTTAAGCCGGCCGGTCTCAATCAGCGCAAAACCGGAAAAATTTTTTTCCAGGACTTCAAAATCATAATAAAGCTTATCCGGGACCAACAGCAATGGTTCCCGTTGCCGGTGTTCCTTATACCGTTCTTGGGCGCGAAGATTGTATTGTCCGGCCTGCTCTTTCGCCGTGCCGGGCGAATCCACTATCACTACCATCTCCTGAGGAAAGTATTCCCAGAGCGGTGCCGTAGGTATGAAATACGGAAAATAATTTTCTATGCCCGGCCGGCTGGAATCTTCTTCCAATACATGCCTGAGCTCGCGAACCACTTCCCGGCCGCGCTGCCTCTCCAATTGGGCCAAGCCCTGCGTCAATTCGGTTGCGGAAGGAAAATACATGCGGGCCGGGGAAATCACGGCCTCATCCGCAGACCTGGCCGGGGCCTTCTCTCCCGGCCGCAGGCTGAAACGCCGCAGGCTGGCCACTTCCGAACCCTCAAATTCCACGCGCCAGGGCGCCAGCTCGGCCGGAGGAAAAATATCCAGAATCCCGCCCCGTACCGCAAACTGACCCCGCGTCTCTACCATGGATTCGCGGACATAGCCGCGTTCCATCAACTCCCCGGCCAGTTTTTCCAGATGCCAATGCTGGCCTCGGGCCAGGGTAATAGTACGCTCCAGCAGCCAGACCGGATCCGGAAGTATTTCACGGGCCTGTTCCATGGCCGCCACTATTACAGGCTTTTCCCCCCGGGCCAGGCGCATCAGAACTTCCAGGCGTTCGCCCTCCAACTCCATATCCGTCAGGGCATGCTCATACGGTAGAATTTCACGTCCTGGGAAAAGAAATATCTCCTCGCGCTCCGGGTCAGGATGCTGGAGAAAAAGGCGCATCTGATCATAGAGATCGCGGGCCGCTTCCGGCGTGGGAACCAGAATGAGCTGTGGCCGGCGCAAACGTTCGCGCAGACCGGCCCAGAAAAAGGCCCGCGCGCTGCCCCAGAGTCCGGTCACGCGACACCGGGGCCGCGCCTCTTTGCCCAGCAGCCCGGCGAGCTCCGTAAAAACCGGTTCATTTTTTAATTTTGCCAACAGGGTACGCAATGCCATTTTAAATGTCCCTAATCTCAGAGAATGTCCGGCGCTTAATCCCCTATAAACCGTGTCTGCCGCCGTCCTGAAAATTCGCCGTGTTGATTGCTGAATAACTCCGCTGCCTTAACCAGCAGACACGAGGCCGCGAGATTATCGCCGGCGCCGGGCGTAGCCGCAGACTTTAAAAAGAAAAAAAAGGGGGCATTAAGCAGGATTATAATCGGCGATAAGTACTTCAACCCGGCAAAGGGAAAGAGCGGGGCTCCGAAAATCCCCTGGTATCCGATCCAGACCATCAAGCCTAAAGTTATTAATCCATTAGCCAGGGTGTGCCGACCAGACGTGGTCCGCACCTTTCAATAATATCCGCGGTAAGCCTTATGATATCCTGAACATGTTAGTTTATGTTTTTCATAAATAATAAGATAATTGAACGGTCTGGAAGTGAGTATAACAAACGCCGGCGCAGAACGTCAACAAGAGGATTTCATGTTACTCGCTAATTCCACTCCAGGAGCCTGAGCAATTAGTACGTTTTGTCATTCCGGCATGCTTTCAGCCGGAATCCAGTAATTTATCAATGCTTTTAAAACCGGCTTTTTCTGGATTCCCGCCTGTCCTGCCCGTCCTGGATGATTTTGTCCAGGGGATGGTTTAGTCCAGGGATAAGAGCATTCGGGAATGACAACCTAAAAAACCGACTAAATGCTCAGTCTCCTAGCATGAACGACTTTAAATGGCTTGGATGAATTATATGCATTTTAGCAGATAGCGCCTTGGTGGCTCCCTCGCCAGGCTTTTGACTGAAAGCTATATAGTTGGCATCGCTTCGAAACTCCCTATAAAAAAAACCGCCTTTAGAAGTAATGAATCGCCGCATTTTGTCTATTTCAAATAACCAGGGAGAACCAAGAAAAACGATGATAGCACCTTCAAGCTTTTGATCTTTTTGAAAAGGATTTTTGAGAATTTTTTCCAAATACAGAAGTGCTTGCTTCCGCACAGCTGGATTGGAAACATCCAAAGCTTTCACTAACAGTGGAATTGATCCCAGGTGTTCTATAAGAGTTGTGTCTTCTAACAACAAAGCCATGCTTAGCCGGCAGAGCTCCGTTTCATAATTTTTCAATTGTAAAAGGCTGCGGCCTAGTCCTCCCCGGCCTATGGTTAGTGGATTGTTTTTAAGCAGTAAAGTCTTTAGGTTTTCCCATGGGAGCATGTCAACTGAAAACGATTCGATTTGGTTTTGGTTGAGATGAAGGATTCTAAGCGAAGAGAGTGATGCGCATGCCGATGGGATATCTGTGATTTTATTATCAGCAATGTCCAGAAGTTCAAGCTTGGAAAGACCAGAGAATTCCTCGGGAACTGTTTTTAAGCAATTTCCAAAGAGAGTCAGTTTTTTCAGATTTTTCAAGTCTCCCATACCAGCCGGAAGCGAAGTCAGCCTGTTTTTTGATACATTTAATTCTTCCAACTTTTCTAAAAGCCTTAATTCATCCGGCAAACTACTTAGGGCATTGCTGCAAAGAGATAGTTTTTGTATTGGCGCGACCGGAACTGCTGCGTCAGGAAAATCAGTTAGGCCGGCGCCCTGGATGTATACTTTGTTTAATTGAGTTAGGTTGGAAAATTTTTCCGGAATTCGTTTAAGGGTGCAGCCTATGATATTAAGTTCTTCAAGTTTTTTCAGTTCTGCGATGGCATCCGGGAATTCATCATCCGTATTTATAAACCAAAGTTTAAGTGATTTTAGGTTGCACAGATTGTAAAATCTGCTCACCGGTAGAGCTCGGTTTATTCTCCAAAGACATAATTGATTCAGATTTGATAAAGACCAGAGGCTGGATGGTATTTGATCAGAAATTGCTGCAAGACAAACTGATTTTAGTTGATGTAGTTTTGCAAAAACGTCGGGAAAACTTGAGAGCTTGGGGCAATGGATATCTAACGTTTGTAGGCTGGTTAAACACTCTAGTTCTGCCGATAATTTTGGTAACTTCCAGAGGGTTAGTTTCAATTCCCGCAAATTCTTCATAGAAAAAAGTGATTTAGGAAGGCTGGTAATGAAATTGGCATTTACTGATAATGTTTCTAATTGCGACAATTCTCCAATATTATCAGGAAGGCTGCGTAATGGGTAGGAGTCAATATTAAGGTGACGGAGGTTGCTTAAATTGGTTATCCAAGAGGGGAGTTGTTCCAGTTTAGCCGTGAAATGCAAGCTCTGAAGTTGAGGCAAACTTAGGAGTTCTTGGGGGAGCTGTGTAAGGTCCCATAAATCTAATTCTAATTTTTTAAGTTTGGTGAACTTCTTTATCTGGGATGAAAAAGAGCTCCACTCTAATTTAACCGAACCTGACAATTTCAGGTGGGTTACTCCTATAGGATTCTCTAAGGCGGCTGCTAAGGAGTTATATGTATCAGCGTCCGACATATTCCGTTACTCCGGTTGCCTAAGATAAGGGCTTCAAATTTAGGAGATGATAACTATGAAACGATGTTTCCGCTCACACCAGAAAACTGTAGTTGCTACGAGCTTGCTTTCGATGGATAGTGTAACAATATTCGAAAATATGCGTCAACCACAAATAACCGGCTAAAGCCGAATTAATTATCGTGCTTGTCACTGGAGTTTCAACCCAAATGTCCTCCGCGCTGCCCCCCTCCATATGCGCTGCGTATCTTGATGTTGTAAAATACGGCAAATGATTTTGCTGCTATGAAAAAACCCCGTGTATAAATTGAGACAAAAAAATCCGGTTGACGCACTATTCCGGCTTTTGTTACAATTTATATATAATAATCTTTAAAAAGCAAATGTGTGTGCAACCGAGTCGTGTGCGGAAATAGCGCAAGCATGGTTCTAAGAGGGGACGGAATTAACCCGTGATTCCGCCGCAAAACCCCTTTTGGCGTCTTTGCGAGGAGCGACAGCGACGAAGCAATCTCGATTTTGTACGGATAAAATCAGATTGCCGCACTCCCTACGGTCGCTCGCAATGACTTCTTAGGGGGTCTTGCAGCAGAATCATTATTTAATTTCGTTCCGCCATTGCATGGCCTCACGGACCAGATGC
>DAOVYW010000064.1 GCA_030635415.1 Candidatus Firestoneibacteriota bacterium | reverse complement strand
GGCAAAGTGATATCTGGGAAATCGGATTGTTTTTCTCCATGGCTTTTATCTATCTGATGAACTTAATAGTCATTGTCATTGTAATTTCAGTTATTTCTCCGGACGTCATCACCCTGCCGGATATGGTGAGAGAAAGCTGGCGTTTAAGCATGACATGGTTACTTAAAATAATCGCAGGATTAAGGTAAAGGAGTACCGGGTAATGCGGTATCGGAACTTATTTTTAAGCGTTTTCGGCGGTTTATTGGCAGGACTCGCTTTTCCCAATGGCTTATTTATCGGTATGAATTATTTGGGAGGGGTTTTGGCCTATGTCTGCCTTATCCCCCTGCTGGCAATCCGGGAAGACCGCGGTATGCAAGCTTCCTGCCGTTGGGGGTTTATATATGGTTTTATTTATTTTGGCCTGGCGATCATCTGGATGGCTAATATGAAAGCCATGCATCCCTTGGGGCCTTTAGCCTGGTTAGGTTTAACCGGGTACCTGGCCTTATACCCGGCCGTCTTTCTTTTATTATATCATTTTCTGCTTAAAGGTGGAGTTCCCGCTTGGTGGGCGGCGGCTCCTCTCTGGGTGGGTTTGGAATTCATAAGAAACTATGGATTATCCGGATTTCCTTGGGTTTGCCTAGGCTATGCGCATCACCAAAGCGCCGGTTTAATGGCACTGGTCCCGGTAACCGGTGTATGGGGGCTTTCCCTGATAACGGTCTTGGCAAATTCCGCCGGGTTTTATATGTTAAAACGTTTTTTCCCCGGTTTGGCCGGCCAGGAATCAATTAGTCCCAATAATGTGCCGCTTCGGAGATTCACTATCAAATGGCGTTTGATAGCTATCGGACTCCTGTTACTGCTTATTACCGGAGGCGCGGTTTATGAAAGAAATAAACTTCGCCGTTATCCCGGCTCGGCGCCGGTTAGGGTGGCCGCGCTGCAAGGCAATATTGATCAGGATCAGGTATGGGATCAAGAATATCGAAGTACCACTCTGGACCGATACCATGAATTGATTAACCAGGCCGCAGACCAGGGCGCCCGGATAGTTATTTGGCCGGAGACCGCCTTTCCGGGAATATTCAATCGGGATGGTAACCAGGCCGATTATGTCCGTCGGTGGTCGCAAGCTTGGGGGATATATCAGCTACTGGGCAGCGATAAAGTCGAGCCGGGAGACAGGGGGAATTACCGGTATTTCAATTCCGTAATATTACTCGAACCTACCGGAAAAGTCGGTCAAGTTACCTCTAAGGTCCATCTGGTGCCTTTTGGGGAATATATTCCTTTTAAGCAATCAATATTTTATCTCTTGCATAAAGTTGTAAAACGTTACGTTGGCGAAGGATTTACTCCGGGCCGTGAACGCCGGCTGCTTGCATGCGCGTCAAAAGGGGAAAAAGTATTGTTCGGAGCTTTAATTTGCTTTGAAAGTATTTTTCCGGGATATGCGGCCAAACTGTCCCGCCGGGGGGCTGAAATTCTGGTAGTAATAACTAATGACAAATGGTTTGGCATGACCGCGGCACCGGCCCAGCATGCTATTTTTTCCGCCTTACGCGCGGCGGAAACCGGACGATATTTGGTACGGGTTGCGGCATGCGGGATTTCCGGGATATATGATCCCCGGGGAAATTTAATCAAGTCCTTACCCTTGAACCAGGCAGGGATATTGGTGGAAGATGTCCGGCCGCGTACGACCTTAACCAGTTACACGGTTTATGGTGATTGGCTTCCCTGGTTGTGTTTAATGATATTGGCCGGGGAATTCATGGCATGTATAATACGGAGAAAGAAAACGTTGACTATTAATGAAAGAAAAACGGCGTAGCGGTGGCACGGACAGATACCGTAAAAGGCGCGGTAGTTTTTGTAGGGGCGTTTAATTAAACGCCCCTACATCCCGGGGCTGTATATCTCAACTTTTTAGGAGTTGAAGCCTGCGATCACCATATTGAAAATATGCAAATGTTTTAACAATATCTGATAGCTATAAGGAGGTTTTTAAATGGATGTTTTAATTATTGGCTCCATAGCGCTGGATGATGTGAAAACTCCGGCCGGAGAAGTGAAAAACGCCTTGGGAGGTTCTGCCGTTTATGCTTCTCTCGCGGCTGGACATTTTGCGCCTGCGGGAATTGTCGGAGTAATCGGGGAGGATTTTCCTGAAGAACATATCCGGTTACTACGCGAACACCATATCCAGATGGAAGGCGTGGAGCAAATAGCCGGTAATACTTTTCATTGGTCGGGCTGTTATGAGCATGATATGGGAACGGCGCAAACACTTGAAACCCAACTTAATGTTTTTGCCGGGTTTTCGCCGAAAATACCCCGGAGCTTTCAGGAAACACCGTTTGTGTTTCTCGCTAATATCGACCCTGAACTTCAAGCCCGGGTGCTGACCCAAGTGCATCAGCCGCGTTTTGTTTTACTCGATACCATGAATCATTGGATAGCCCATCAGCGGGATAAACTTATCGAAGATATGGCAGCGGTTGACATGGTAGTTATAAATCAGGAAGAAGCCCGGCAGTTGGCCGGCACCGCTAATTTAATCCATGCCGTCCGATGGCTGCGTCGGCAGGGCGCGCGGGGGATAATTATTAAAAAAGGCGAGCACGGAGCCTTGGTTTTTTGGGAGGATCAAATCGGAATTATTCCGGCCTTTCCCCTGGAGACCGTGAAAGATCCCACCGGAGCCGGGGATACATTTGCCGGTGGTTTTATTGGGACCTTGGCGCGCCTGGGAGAAATAAATTACGAAACTATTCGAACCGCAGCGGTAATGGGGACGATTATGGCCTCTTTTACGGTGGAGGACTTCTCGGTTCAGCGTCTTTCCCATCTGAGTAAAGACGAAATTCAAAACCGGGGGGAAGAATTAAGGGCTATGGCCCGTCTGAGTGAAAAGAAGGTGATATTATGATTTCCCGCAAACTAAACCGCATTCCACCTTATGTTCTGGCACGGGTGGTGGCGGAGACCAAAGCGGCCAGAATACGGGGAGAAGACATAATCGACTTCGGCATGGGAAATCCGGACATGCCTACGCCTCGGCATATCGTAGACAAGCTGGTGGAAGCGGCCACCAAGCCGCCAAACCACCGTTATTCTGCTTCCAAAGGAATTTATAAACTGCGCGAAGCGATCTGCCGATGGTATCATCGGCGTTTCCAGGTAGAGCTTGATCCCGAGACCGAAGCCATCGCAGTCATCGGGGCCAAGGAAGGAATTTCCCATTTTATGCTGGCTTTGCTAAATCCCGGTGATTCGGTAATTGTACCGATACCCTGTTATCCCATTCATGCTTGTTCCATCGTATTGGCCGAGGGTAACGTGATCGGCGTTCCTTGCCGGCCGGGGGAAGACGTTTTTCCGCGAATCGCAGAGGCTTGTAAAAATACCCGGCCTAAACCGCGGGCCATACTTCTCTCCTACCCGCATAATCCTACCGGTTCCATCGTGGATCTGGCATTCTTTGAACGTATATTAGAATTGGCCGCATCGGAAAACTTGCTGGTGATTCACGATCATGCCTATGCCGAACTATGTTTTGATGGGTATCAATCTCCCAGCATACTCCAAGTTCCCGGTGCCAAGGAGCGGGCCGTGGAATTTTACTCGCTTTCAAAAACCTACAATATGCCCGGATGGCGGATTGGGTTCATGGTGGGAAATCGTGAAGCCGTAGCTTTATTGGGACGTATAAAAAGCTATTTGGATTACGGCATATTTACACCTATCCAAATCGCGGGTCTGTGGGCTCTGAATGGACCGCAGGATTGCGTGACAGAGATAGTGCAAACTTATGCCGCGCGCCGGGACGTTCTGGTGGAAGGATTAAACCGCTTAGGCTGGGAAACCTCCAAACCCCGGGCGACTATGTTTGTCTGGGCCGCTATTCCGGAACGCTTTCGGCATATGAGCGCGGTGGATTTTTCCATGCATTTGCTGCGCGAGGCCAAAGTAGCGGTCTCGCCGGGCACTGGTTTTGGAGAGGAAGGGGAAGGATATATTCGTTTTGCCTTGATTGAGAATCTGGAGAGAACCAGACAGGCTCTCAAGGGGATTAAAAGGGTGTTGAATACCTAAAGGACCGGAACGGTTCTTTGGGGAAGATTGACAACCGGCAGACTGAAAAAGAAACGGCTTCCCTCGCCGACTTTACTTTCTACCAATATTTGAGAACCATGGGCTTCAACGATTTCCTTTAAAATTGCCAGACCCAGACCAGTCCCTATATATTTCCTGGTGGATGAGGAATCTACCTGGTAAAAACGCTGAAATATTTTCACGAGAGATTCCCGGGGAATGCCAATACCGGTATCCTGCACGCTGATCTCAAGCAATTCCGGTTGTGGCTCTCGAGTAAGGGCGCCGGGCGAATGATTCCGATGTACTCTCAGGCAGAGGGTGATGGTTCCCTTAAGCGTGAACTTGATGGCGTTGGTAATCAAATTTTGCAGAACTTGCTGAATTTCATGCCGGCTGATACGAACCATAACCGGCTCTTGAATTCCCTGGAATGTCATCTTTAATCCTTTGGCCTGCACCATTTCAACGGTATCGGCGATGACCTGGTCTATCAGCTCGTGGATGTTCACCATTTCCATGTTTTTCAAGCGGCTTTTTTCATCATGGAAACGCGCCTGGGTCAGCAAATTGTTGATCAATATCATAAGATGATTAATGTTGCGTTTAATAATGCCTACTTTATCTTTTTGCACCTCATCCAATTTTCCGATTCGGCCGCCTAAGAAGAGATCAATATAGGTTTTAATAGCAGTGATCGGCGTTCTTAATTCATGGGAGACATTGGAGAGAATCAGGTTCTTAAAACGGTCCGATTCCTGGAGTTCGTGATTGACGGCCTCTAACTCCTTGATTTTCAAGGATAATTCGGCGTAAAGCCGGGAATTTTCCACGGATACTCCGATTTCCTCGCCGATCCGGGTTAAAAGATCCACATCGCATTGATGAAAAAAATGCTTGGAATGACTGCCAATGACCATAATGCCTAGGTGGCGTTTTTGAGTGCGTAGGGGAAACATGAGGAGATCTTTTACTTTTGCCATGGCAGCCTCACTGTTTATTTCCGGAAGGCCGCGCACATTACGCAGGATACAGGGCATGCCTGAAGAAAATGCCATGCCGATGGGATTTCCCGACAACTCCAGGAAGGGTAAGCAGGAGCTGGAAGAAGGGGAGCCCAGGTACGAAACCAGGTTTAATTTACCGGTACGAGGCTCGAAGACGTATACTGATCCGGTATTAGCGCGCATCAATTGCACAATTTTCTGCAGACTTTTTTCCAGGATGGTATGAAGATTCAGGGACTGGTTTATAATCCTGGTGATTTCATTGAAAAAGGAGAGTTCGTGGTTTTTTCGCTTGATTTCCTGGTTTCTGGTACATAGCGTATTAGTCATCTGGTTGAAGGCACGGGTCAACCGTCCTATCTCATCCTGGGAATGCTGGGGCAGGGGATCGGTCAATAGGCCATGATCCAATAGTTTAATACCGGCTTCCAATTCTTCCAGTGGTCGGAGCAAATGACGAACAAACCAGATTCCGCCAATCATCGAATATAAAAGTGCTCCGGCCAGTATGATCAGTCCCGCCCAGGTTCGGACGGTCAGGCAAGCGAACAAGATCAGCGGCAGAGATGTAAGCGTTAGAATCAACGCCAGAATTTTATTTCTGGTTTTGTTGCGCAAATCTATCTTCCAGCATAACCGCAGCCGGAATGCAGTGAAGAACCGGTTAAACAAAGAACCTCGAAATTTCATCATGCGAATATTTTATGTTCCCAAAGGTTAAAAAGCAAGCACAGACTAGAGGATTTGACTTTTTTTTAATATTGGATTAGAATATCCTTGAGTTTGCGCAGGAATAATGTGATAGGATTCTGCGTAATTAGTCGGTTTTTTAAGAATGATAGTAGAAAGTAGACCGCATTTGAGATATTTTATCTAATTTCTACTATCTACTCTCAAATGCTCTGGAGCCAGAGCAACTAATTGCTCAGGCTCCAAGGAGGTATTATGGAAAATATATTTTTAACTCCGGAAGGATTGGAAAAACTTAAAAACGAACTGGATCTTCTTACCGGAACCAGGAGACGGGAAATCACGCAGGCGATTAAGACGGCCCGCGAACACGGAGATCTTTCAGAAAACGCTGAATACGACGCGGCCAAGGAAGAACAAGCCAAGCTGGAGCTGCGCATCAGCCAGTTGCATGATCAGTTGACTAAAGCCCGGTGTATTGATAAATCCAGTATTCCCGCCGGACAAATTTCCATAGGCCAACGTGTCCGTCTCCAGGATATTGATCGGAATGTGGAATTAGAGTATATATTAGTCTCGCCGGCTGAGGCCGATTTCGAAAAGGACAGAATTTCCATCACATCGCCCATTGGTAAGGGTCTGGTCGGTAAGAAGGTTGGAGAATCGGTTGAGATTAAAGTTCCGGCCGGTCAGCAGCACTACCGCATAATTTCCATTGAAAATTCCTGATCTATCGACGATTGCTTATAGCATCACCGGCATTTGCAGGGGTGACGCTCCTTGTTCTGAGCGAAAGGGAGAAGGGAAGAGTGCTTAAAATTCACTTTTGTACCTAAGCCCGATAGATCCTGGCTAAATATCCTGAGCTCAAGGTTTGGCTGTTTTTTTCTCTCGGGGTGTAAGTTTTTTTATTTTTTTAAGTAATTGATAACAATTCCGGCTAAGGTAAGATTTGGGTTTATAAAAAAAACGCTCATGGCAATACCCGGCAAATATGGGAGCCAGCGTCCCGGATATAAGCGGCCAGGTTTCCCGGAACGCCTGATCACGCCGGCCGTTAGACAATACACTCGTTGGTACAATTTTGGGAAGTTCCGCCAGGTTCCGCATGGTTTTGAACTTTTTAGTTTTTACCAGATTTTTAAAGTATAGCTTGGCCTGCGCAAGATATTTCATATTTTTTTTATTTTTCCCGGAAAAATGGGCAATGGTCATCAAATAAAAACGAAATTCATCAGCGGGTTCCAGTTTTTGGGAATCAGAAAGAATAACAAACGCGTTAATGCGCTTTCTCCAATTTTCCGGGAGTTCGGTAATTTGTTCTTTCTCAAACGGATATGGCTTAAGCATATCCTGCAATATTGGCAGGTATTTTTCAAGATAATAGGTTTGTATCAGGCTGCGCGCTTTGGTGATTATTGCTTCGCGGGCGCTCTGTTCCAGGGTTTGATCAAGTACGTTATAAATGATCTCTTGGTCTTTGATCTGCGGATCCAGTTTTATGGCCTTCTCAAAATAGTCGAGACTATAGAGGTTATATCTTTGGGCAACCCAGTCGAGTTCTGCCAGCGTCCTGCCGGCTTCATACTGAATAACCGGAGCTTCCGGCTCTTTTGAGGCCATAAGCTCAATCTCCTGCCAAAGCGCGTTTAACCTGGCACCGGCATCAGGCCCTCTCTCACTCTGTTTAAAAAGCTGGAATCGTTCCGGTTGACCCGCTATATAAACGGCACGAAGATTTCTGCGAAACTCGTCGGAAATTGGTGTGCCGGTAATCGCCGTCGACAAAAATTCACTGGCTTTTTGCCACTCTTTTTCTTTGAGTAAGTCCCGAAGAGAACCGGAGGCACTCTTCAAATAAAGTTCTTTGTACTTCTCATTGTCCGGTTCGTTATAAAATTTATCTTTGATATTATTATACACAAATTCATGATTTCCCTGCGCCAGTTGCGTTTTTAGTGTTCGCATACGCGGCCCGGTAACTTTTTCAATATATTTTGAAATAGGTGTCTGCACCGTAAACTCGATTACGCCGCCAATTATAGTCAGCGCCAAAAATGATAAAATGGCAATCCAAATCCTTTTGGAAAAAAAAAGCTTAACTTTCTTCGTGGGAGACTCTCCGGATGAAATCGTTCCCTCAAGATCCGCGCTTCTTTTATTTAATTCAGTTTGCGCATCCGGCTGGGAGTTGTTATTTATTTTCTCGGACATTAATATTCACCTCCGGAATATCTTAATTTCTATTTAAAAAACAACCCGCTTTTTCTAAAAACCAATGGTATTTCCTCCTGTCCATGTCCGGATGCTTAAATCGGGAATGGACAAAAAACCATATCTCAAATTTTACCCAACCTCTAGCTACAAATATACTATTTTAAAAAGTAGCATTTTGCAACAAAAAAAGTAACATATCAGTCACGGAACCGGGAAGGACGGCTCCGCTTTTGCTGCGCTAAAGGGCCCTAGGAGCCTGTCGGACTTAGGCATAAAAGCGGGTTTTAAGCATTCTTCCCCCTTTTAAAAAGGCCACAGTTTGTTGGCGGCGGTAAAATCAACTATTGATTATTGCTCCACAGTGGGGACATTTTTTTTTCACGCCAGTCTTTCTGTCTTTATTGGCTTCAATTAAACCCGAACTGATAATAGCGGTAGGCAAAGCAAAAACAGCCACTCCCAAAAATGCCACCACGGTCCCAATGATTTTACCCGCCAGAGTTATTGGCTCAATATCAACATAACTTAATTTCATTACACTACTTATACCCCACCACATAGCTGATAGAATACTCGAAAATTCATGCGGTTGCGTTTTTTTTTCAACAAAGTACATCAAACTCGAACTAATGATTAGTAAAATCATGATAAAAAATAAGGAAGCAATCAGTTGTGCTTGCTTTTTTTTTAGCATCTCCCCCAGCATTTTAAACGATTCTGAATATCGTCCCATTTTAAAAACCCGAAAAATTCGAAATAATCGCAAACCACGTATAATTCTTAAATCAAACGGCAGTATTGCAGGAAGATAAAAGGGCAGAATGGCAAATAAATCAATTAAACTTATCGGCGAAAACACAAAACGCAATTTATTTCGCGTAATATTTTTGAAACCATTACTTTCTGATGTTGTCCAAAAACGAAGAAGATATTCAATGGTAAATAAAATGACGGTTACTAATTCAAATACGTGAAGATGTTTTCCGTAGCGCAAACTGAGGGGTTCGATGGTCTCCAGGATAACCGCGAAGATATTTAGGGATATGAGGGCGATTAGGAATATATCAAACGCTTTACTAAGTTTGTCGTCCGGTTGGGGTGGCGCGAGTATTTCCCGTAAACGCTTTTTAAACTTCTTGAGCATTAATCTTTTCCTCCGGATTAGCGCAAAAGCCAATGCGCTTGAACTGGCGCGGATTAAGACGACGGGCGGCAGTGATCCTGACTTCTCAGTGAATAAAAATAAACCTAACTGGCTTCCACAATAACCTGATTTCTGCCGGCTTGCTTTGCCGCGTACAGAAATTCATCCACCCTTTTATAGAGCATTTCCGGGGTATCATTACTCCGGGCAAGCGCGACGCCCAGCGAAATAGTAGTATCCAAGGTGGTACCGTCAGACAATATTATAGGAATAGTTCCCACGATTTTTCTGAGTGTTTCAGCTGCGTTATAACTATCCTCATGATTTATATTTAAAAGCACAACCAGAAATTCTTCGCCGCCCACCCGGAAAATATATTCATCCCGCGACACTCTGAGCGCGGATTTAAGCCTCTGGGCCACTTCTCTCAAAACTATATCTCCGGAATCATGGCCGTAGGTATCATTAACACTCTTGAAATGATCGATGTCGATTGAAATAAATGTGAGCGCGGCGCGTTGTTTATTCTCGAAAATATTGTTTATAAATTCAGTATAATGTTTTCTGGTATATACGCCGGTTAAGTCATCAATAATGGCCCGTTGATTCAATTTTGAAAGCACTTTTATAAAGCGGGAGAAGCAAATTGTCCTGGTCGCAAGATCAACTCCCGTGAAACTTTGGAATTCACCATCATCGAGAAATATCCCGGCACAAGTATGACACAGGTCGATCTCAATTCCATCCATAGACTTAACATCCATTTGGCTATTGCATTTTGGGCATTTCATAATGATTTCTCCTGACTAAATGACTTGAGGTGAGCCGGCCAAAGAAACTTTCCCTTTAGCCGCTCGGAGAATGGTTTGAGGTTGGAGGTATCCAAGATTCATCCTCGTTTCGAGTTGGTCTAAAATCTACCGGGATTAATATGATACCTTTGTTCCAGTTGCATTACCAACCTTATTCATGCAGCTTATCTACGGCTTGCGGGAACTTTGCTTCTCAGAACAACGATATCATTCCAGCTAAAAAGCGTCAATTGCTTTATTCCTCATCATCCCCAACCTGCCAAAATCGACTACTTCAATAGTTTGAGTTAAACTTCCCGTCTAACCTTTCTTCTAACCTCATTCACTAATATTATTTAATTTAAAAGGAATATCCCAGTCCGAAACGGTGTGCGTTTCCCCCAATCTCAATACTTGAAAAAGCATAATCCAGACGGATGCCATAAAGTTTAATCCCTCCGCCGAGAGTAAAAATATCTATATCATAGCCCAGTTTATATCCAGCACGGGCAAAAAGCATATTTTCCCAGGCATATTCAATACCGAGATTTACCAAGGGATTACTATCGTTGGGAAACAAGATATCCCCGCCGGTTTTTAGGCTATGGTGGCTGGCGAAATCCTGGGCATAAGCCAGGCCTATCCGTAAAG
>DAOVYW010000067.1 GCA_030635415.1 Candidatus Firestoneibacteriota bacterium | reverse complement strand
GGCAGCATGACTTTGATTTTGGATTTCAGGGTGTTTCCGGACGTGGGGTGTTTGGCATAAACCTTGTCGTAAATATTCTCCGGCCGGATCCCTATTATTACCGTATTATTTATTCGGGCTTTAAGTGTTTTGGTATGTGTGCTATGGATCTTGAGTGCCAGGGTTTGGTTGGAAAAATAAATGTCATTGTTTTTCTTTTTGATCGTGCCTTGAATAAAATTCATCCGCTGATTGCCGATAAATCCGGCAACGAACCGGTTGCGGGGTTTGTTGTATAGGTCCAGGGGTTTGGCGATTTGATGAATCTCGCCCTCCTTCATGACCACGATGCGGTCAGCCATGGTCATGGCCTCGATCTGATCGTGCGTCACGTAGATCATGGTGGCTTTTAGGATGGCATGCAATTGCCGCAGTTCGGCCCGCATTCTTTCACGCATTTCCGCGTCCAAGTTGGAAAGCGGTTCGTCAAAAAAGAAAACCTTGGGTTTGCGTACAATCGCCCGGCCCACGGCGACCCGCTGGCACTGGCCGCCGGAGAGGCGTTTGGGAAGACACTTCAAATACTTGGAAATCCGCAGCATTTCAGCCGCCTCATGGACCCGCTTTTCCATTTCTTTTTTCGGCAGACCTCGCATCCGCAGGCTGAAGGACATATTGTCAAAAACATTCATATGCGGATAGAGGGCGTAGTTCTGGAAAACCATGGCAATATCCCGGTCCCGGGCAGGCACATCATTGACCATGCGGTCATCAATATAGATTTCACCTTCTGAGATCTCTTCCAAACCTGAGATCATACGCAGGGTGGTGGATTTTCCGCAACCAGATGGACCGACGAGAACAACAAACTCCTGGTTTTCGCAGGTGAAACTGATATTGCGCACGACCTCCTTGATGCCTTCTTTGCTTTCAAATCGTTTATAGACATTCTTGAGTACTACTTTTGCCATGGGTGAAACCTCCAAGACGGCAATAACTATGAATAACATCCCGGACATCCGTCAATTAAGGAAGGCGACGTTGTCCGGATAACCGGCTGACGCAGTTGAAGATGCCATGATTTATTCTGCTATGAATCATTTAAAAAAAATCAGGTATGCTAACTCCTTAATTTATGAACGCCTGCAGAATATCGAAGTGGTCTTGCAGAAGATCGTCGGGATGGTGAAGGCCGGACAATCCCCCCCCCCCACCGGCTTCACTGTCGGCTGTTTTCTTTTGTCTGAAGGGGAAATAAGTTACAAAGTAATTCTGCTGCAAAACCCCGCTATGAAGTCATTACGAGCAGCCGTACGTGCTTTGTCGCAGCCGCTCCTCTTGCTGGTTCTGACTTTTATATCCATAGATGACCCCCGTTATCTGGTATTCTATTTTTTAGGGGAATGTCCAAAATTAACTAAAAGACCTAATTGCTTACCAGCTAATAGGTAATTGCTTTTCAAGAATAATGTAGCAAAAACCGGAGCAACCCGTCAATGACAAAAAATAACTTGTTGCAATTGTCTTTGTAAATTCCGGTACTCATAGCACCCATAATCGGTCTAAATGCAACCTAAACGGCCCCATTTTTAATCATTGACACACTATTTCGAATTTTGCTAAACTTTTCTTGAAAACTAATTACCTAAGCAAAATCTGCAAGCCGCATCCCGGTCATTTGAACAAGCCCTGGCAGTTCATCCCTTTTCCAGCCGGGCTTTTGATCAGCTGGGATAAGTTCGTACATTAATTATTTGGGACGATTGCTCGAATTTCATGAAAGGTTGTAAGCGGCCGGGGAGGAATATAGTAAAGTCCTGGAATTGGAACCGGATAATAAGCCGGTTTTGAATAGATTAAAGGCCTTGCTAAAATAATTACCATAAAAAGGGAACCTTGCGAACACGATGCAAGTCTAAATATTGAAATGGTTGGGAATGAAATTTATTAAAGGGGAATAGCAGTTATGCAGAATTGCCGGAAATGGCAAAAACTCATGTTCCAGTCCCAGGAACGGGTACTTTCGGCTCAAGCAACCAAACGCCTGCAGGAGCATCTGGCCGGGTGTAAAGCCTGCGCTGCGGCGCAGGAGTGGGATCAGGCTATTGCCTCAGTATTAAAAGGGGAATCCGGGCTTAAGACACCAGCCGGCTTTAACAGCGCGGTTTGGACAAAAATCGCGAATAATAATATAGTTCCGGCTTCTTTTCGCTGGAGATTACTACCTGCTACGGCAGGCGCTTTAAGTATGGCGGCTGCGGCTCTCGGTCTGGTGCTGATAACGTATCACTCTATACATGTTATCCCGGGTTCCCAGCCCGGGATACCGTCCAGGACGGTAACGTCTTTGGGGACTGCCAAGGCAGGAAAAAGCCCATCTATTCTGCTGGCTGAAAAAAAGAAGAGTCTGGAAAATATCAGGTCCGAGGGAAAAATGACCGTGATAACCGGATCTTCTCCGGTTTTAGAAGCTAGGAGGCTGGAGGGAACCGATAGCCGGCCTGTGCCCATGGCGCCCCGGCGGGTTTGGCAAGCCTTCCCGGAAGAGTCAGGACGTCTGGTCGCTAAGAGTTCTGTAAAGCAGGTTAAGAAGCCGGTTGTAACCCGTAAATCCTCAACGAAACGTTTGGTGTCCGGCAGCGCCGCATCAGCCGGAACTTTGTCCCGGACTCCGATCCCGGCCGGCATACGCTTACTGAAAAATAAAATTTATTTAAATCGCGGCGAGCAAGCCCGCTGGGAGTTGGTGCTGGACCAGCCCGGCCGGGTAAGCATGAAAATATTTTCCCGGGAAGGAAAATTGGTAAAAACCATTTTGGAGAATAATCTGTCATCCGGGAGTTATGTTTTTGAATGGAACGGGACTTCGAAATCCGGGAACAAAGTGGCGAGCGGGATTTACTTACTCGTAATCAGAGGAGCGCTGGGAGAACAACGATTTAAACTGGTAGTTATTAAATAGTATCTGTTTCGTCATTCTGGGCCGCCCTGGACAAAATCATCCAGGACAGGCAGGACAGGCAGGCGAAGAATCTGCCGGAGAGAGAGAGAGCAAGCTAAGTAATCAGTGATTTATTTCGGTGCCAGAGGCACAAGGGAATGAAATCAGAAAGCGAGGGAAATAAAATGAACAAAAAGACGCTGATGTTGTTGTTTGTGATAGGCTTTATTTTTACTGGGAGATTATATGCGGTGACGCCACCTGAGAATACGCCGACGCATACGGCTATAAGTACAGATACTGCGACACCGTTCGTAACGACTATTACTGCGATAGCGACTCCGACAGTGACACCTGATCCCAGTGCCATTGCAACGGCCACGCATACGCCTACACCGTTCGGAACAAGTATTACTATGATAGCGACTCCGACAGTGACACCTGATCCCAGTGTCATTGCAACCGCCACGCATACGCCTACACCGTTCGGAACAAGTATTACTATGATAGCGACTCCGACAGTGACACCTGATCCCAGTGTCATTACGACCGCAACTATTACAA
The DNA here is from genome assembly GCA_030635415.1 of Candidatus Firestoneibacteriota bacterium. Lineage (GTDB taxonomy): Bacteria > Oederibacteriota > JAAXVQ01 > JAAXVQ01 > JAUVAV01 > JAUVAV01. The sequence goes on along the minus strand of DAOVYW010000067.1, from coordinate 6,765 downwards.
TTACACCTGATGACAGCGCGCTGACCGCAGCGGTTACACTTACTCCGGTTACTACGCCTACTAGTTACGTAACGATAGCTTCCGCGGCTCCGGTAGTTATTAAACAGAATATAGTGCGGCCCAGCATGAATAAACCGGTGCATATAGATGTTAAAATTGCTGAAGCCCAAAGGGTGGTGGTTAAAATTTATTCCCTCCGCGGCAAGCTGATTAAAACTCTGGCGGATCGCGTGGCGGATGCCGGAACTTTTGAGACGGTTTGGGAAGGTGTCAGTCAAAAAGGCGTTCTGGTTAGTTCGGGTATTTATATTGTGCATATTAAAACCGACACTTTTGATGAGAAACGTAAACTGGCAGTGGTGCGCTAACTTCTTTTGCCGACAGGGGATATACTATGGTGCTGAAACGCTAATCATATAGCTTGGTATTTATCTTAATGATGAGCATCAGCGAACAGGCCGAGGCTAGCGGGACTATGGGTGCGTAGTTTCTCCGTGTCGAGGTTCCCGCCGGTTCCGCCCGGCTCAAATACCCCGCACTTTAGTGCGGGGTATTTGAATTTAAAGAAAAAAGCAAAAAGCCGTATAACCCTTCACCAAAACAACTTTAGACAAATTCCTTGAAATATTATAAAGTAATATTGGCTGGGCTTTAACCGGCTTAGGTGGGACAAATACTTTTGTCCATCAAGGGAAGGGATTTTGCGTATATTATAAAAGGGACATAAACATTCATTAATATGGAGGATGTAAAGTGTTTGCCAGACCTTGGTTTATATTTCTGATGCTATTCCTGCTAGTAACTGTTTTAAAAACCGAAGCGACTGAAACCATGGGGGCGGAATTTCTTCTAATGGAAGTCCCGGCAGCGCCCTCCGCTCTGGCCGCCGGTACGGCTGCCGGGGGAGGAAGTGAGGCCTTAACCTGGAACCCTGCCGGGATTTTGGAGCAACCGGATCTTTCGCTGGCTTTTACCCATTATTCTTCCTTGGCAGATACTGCTTATGAACAATTGGAAGTTCTCTATCCGGCATGGCTCGGAGGAAACTGGGCGGCTCGTTTTTTTTTCGCCCAGACCTATAATTTTATGGAACTCAATGAATGGGGTGAAGAAGTAGGAACTATTGATAATTATAACATGTTATTGCATCTGGCCCATGCCCGCTCCCTGGGTTCCGGTTTTGAAATCGGTTTGGGCTTGAAATATTTCCGGAGTATTCTCGCGGGCTTTAGCAGTCAGGGAGGGGCCATGGATATAGGGTTGCGTATGCAAACCGGCTGGCAGCCCTTAGCCCTGGGGCTGGCCATACAGAATATAGGCCTCATGGAGCCTTTTGATCGGGCGGCAGAGGAATTAATTCCGGTTATTCGGGCGGGTGTCGCTTTGAAGTTGGCGCCCTGGATCGGTCCGGAGATTAAAATTTATGCGGATATAAGCCGGTCTCTGGCGGAAGAGAAACCGGCAATAGCGGCCGGAGGTCTGGAATACAAGATACAGGATATGGTTTTTCTGAGGGGAGGATACCGGCTGGAAAGAGAGTTGGGGGTGGGATCACTGGGAGCTGGGTTCAGGGTTTCCGGTATAGGCCTGGATTATGCTTACCAGCCATATGGGGGGTTAGGCGATACTCATCGCTTTACGTTTAGTTATCTTTTCTTGAAGCCTGACCTTCCTGCCGCGGCGCCTCCGGGAGAGGTGGAAGTATCGGCGAAAAGTCAGAGCATTCCGCTGGAATCAATTAGAACTTTAAAAGTGGAAACTGGGGATTATGAGAGTGTAGTGTTTTTTAAGACTCCCAAACTGGATCCTAGGGTACGCGGCTGGAGTTTTACCATCCGGGATCAGCAAGGCCGGGTGGTAAAAAAATTCGCCAGTATGGCAAAGCCACCCAAGAATTTACAATGGGATGGCAGGGACGAGAGCGGCCGGATCCTGCCCCGGAAGGGTAAATATCAATATGTGTTTACCGCCGGGGGGCGGGAAATAACCGCGCGGCATCTGCCGGAATTACGTCCGGCTTTTAAATTGCGCTTTAAAGACCAATCTCCGCTGGAAGCGGAGGTGCTATTTTCTTTTGCGGAACGGCCAACCGTCCAAGAATGGCGCTTGAATATACTTGATGGAAAAAAAGGGAATATTATTCGGTCGCTTTCCGGAACCGGACCGCTTCCCCGGGAAATATTATGGGATGGCCGGAATGAGCGGAAGCGGCTGGTAGATACCAGCCGGGAATACAAAAGCGATCTCACAGTGGTCTATGCGGACGAATCCAGAATTACCCTGGTGGAGAACATACAGCCTGTTCCGGCCCGGTCAGTTAAAGCGTCCCGGGGTTATAACGGAATCCTTATCCTCGGTATAGGTTTTAATTTCAATAGTGCCGTTTTGAAGACCAAGGATTTCTATAAAATACAAATGGTCGCCAAGCTGTTAAAAAAGTATGGCCCCCGTGCCACAGCAGTCTGCGAAGGACATGCCGATGAAATCGGCGGTATAAAATATAATAAAAAACTCTCCCGCCGGCGCGCCATGATGGTTTTGAAATCCCTGTCCCAACAGCCCGGGGTGGAGAAGAAGCAACTTTCATTTTTAGGTTATAGCAAATTACGTCCCCAAAACCGGAAAGGAACAGAAGCCGGACGCGCCCGCAACCGTAGGGTAGAGATCCGGGTTTTTGTGCCCGATGCAAAATAAAACCAAGATGATAAATTTTGTTTTCATGCTGTCACGCCTTTTGGCCGCCGTCCAGTTCAATTACCAAGTGCGATCTCTAAAACGGGCATTATGACACAGCCTCTGAAAAGGGGGAAACTGCTGTCATTAAAGCATAAGTCAACAACCATCACAGGAACGTCATTCGGGCCAAGAAAATTCATAAACGGAAGGAGGGGAAATCGACTCTGAAAAAAGTTAATGCTTGATAAAAGGCCGCACCACTCTTAAAATGATTTCCGGTCCTGGAGGATAGTATATAACGTTTTGGAGAATAGCCAATGGCTGCACCAACTGTGAAACTAGTCAGCTTAAATACCATGCCGCGCATGCCGATCTGGACGCGTTTGGGATACTGTGAAAAAACTACGGATAAAGCAGCGCTGGGGCCAAAGTACGAAACCATGCTTGAGCAATTTGTGAACGAGACCAAAGTACGCATATTTTATGTGGAGAAAAACTTTGCTAGCAAGAATAATGAGAATATGATTGAGGATTATTGTTTTACCAGCACCCTGGTCCGGGGTCGTTTTGCCGGAGTCCGAAAGGTAATGCTGTTGGGCGCTTCGGCGGTAAAAGAAGATTTTCAACAATTACTGCGGCTGCAGCAAACGGATATGCAGCAAGCGGTTGTGCTGGATGCGGTTTTAGCGGAAAAAGTGGATTTTGCGCTGGATTTTATAGAGCGCGAACTGGCTGTAAGTATGCGGCGTATGGGACGACAGCTGGGCCGGCGTTTATCCTGTGGTTACGGTGACTTTGCCCTGGAGCATCAGCGCTATTTTTTTACCACCCTGGGTTTTGCGGAGTACGGCATTACGATCAATGAACGATTTATCCTGTCGCCGGAAAAAACAGTAACCGCTTTGGCACCTATCCATGAGCAGGAGCAAACACATGAGTGACGCCTGGCAGAAATTACTAGCCGAAAAAATAGTTGTCTTTGACGGTTCTACCGGGACCATGCTGCAGAAATATGGCATGCCGGCCGGTGTTTCGCCGGAGGCCTTTTGCCTGGAAAAACCGGAAGTGATTCAACGGATCCAGAGTGAGTATCTGGCTGCCGGTTCGGATATAGTTTTAGCGCCGACCTTTGGCGCCAATCGGATCAAATTAAAGAATTTTGGGTTGGAACGGAAAACCACAGAGATCAATCAGCGCCTGGCAGAACTCTCTCTGGAAGTAGCGCGCAAACAGAAACGCCTGGTGGCAGGAGATGTGGGCCCTACCGGTATTTTTTATCAGCCGTTTGGCGAAATCCTGGTTGAAGAAGGATTGGACATTTTTCGCGAGCAAATTTCCGCGCTCGTTAAGGCCGGGGTTGATCTGATTGTTATTGAGACACAGATTGACATTCAAGAAACACGTCTGGCTCTGCTGGCCGCTAAAGAAGTTTCGGATGTGCCGGTCATCACCTCCATGACGTTTGATGAAAGCCAGCGAACCCTGACGGGAAGCGATCCCCTGGTATGTTTAAATATTGTTCAATCCTTAGGCGCGGATGGCTTTGGGATCAATTGTTCTGCCGGTCCGGACAAAATGCTGGCTGTGGCAAAACGCGTGTGTGCGCAGGCACAGATTCCAGTATTGGTAAAACCCAATGCCGGTTTACCGGTGATTCAGAAAGGCGAGACTGTTTTTCCCATGTCTCCGGCAGAATTTGCCGGGTATGCGGAACCGTTTTGGGAATGCGGGGTGGCCATGTTGGGAGGCTGTTGCGGTACCACGCCTGAGCATATCGCGCAAACCGCGCATGCGGTGCGAGGGAAAAACCCCCAAGACCGCCCGACGCCATTGGACGCGGTCATACTCTCAAGTGCCAGGAGCAACATTGTTCTGCAACGCACCCCGGAGTCGCCGCTGCGCGTGATTGGAGAACGTATCAATCCGACCGGAAAAGCCGCTCTGCAGGAAGAACTCAAAGCCGGAAAATTGGAATTGCTGAAGTCATTTGCCCGGGAGCAAAAGGAAAAAGGAGCCGACATTCTGGACGTGAATGTAGGCATGCCGGGGATTAACGAAAAAGAAGTGATGCTGAGAGCGATTCGGGAGTTGGCCGTGATCTCGGATTTGCCGCTGTGCATTGATTCAAGTAACCCGGAGGTTATAGCAGCAGCCCTGCGGTTTTATCCGGGCCGCGTTTTGGTCAACTCTCTGTCAGGCGAAGAAGAAAAGCTGAAACACATACTCCCGGTTTTGAAAAAATACGGAGCTGCTTATATCTTGTTGCCTCTGGATGATACGGGAATTCCGGAAACGCTGGAGCAAAGAAAGGCAGTGCTGGATAAAATATATTCCGCTTGTGACAAACAGGGTGTTCCCCGCAAGAGCAGTGTGGTGGATGGATTGGTGATGACAGCGTCCTCCAACCAAGCTCAGGCCAAGGTAACGCTGGATACTTTGCGCTACGTATCCGAAACCCTGCAGTGCAATACGGTATTGGGATTGTCCAACATTTCGTTTGGCTTGCCTGGCAGAGACTATGTGAACAGCACTTTTCTGGCCATGGCCGCCGGCGCCGGATTGTCCGCGGTGATTGCCAATCCAGCGGCTGAGTTGTTGATGAAGGTAAAAGCAGCGGCGGATGTTTTGACCGGCCGCGATCCCAATTGCCGGCAGTATATTGAGAAATTTCAAAATTCCGGCAGGACGGCACAGGTGACCGTTGCGGCGCTAAAGTCGGAGCTATCACCCGAGGAATGTGTCCGCGATGCGATTGTGAAAGGGAGCAAGGAAGAGATCGAGAAACAGGTCCGGATTTTATTGGACCAAGGCCGGACAGCTCTTGCGATTGTACAAAAAACCATGATTCCTGCGATTCAGCTGGTGGGAGAGAAATTCAACCACAAAGAGTATTTTTTACCCCAGCTTATTGCCTCGGCGGAAACCATGGAAAAAGGGGTCCGGTATTTGACCCCGCAGCTTGAAAAAACCAAACCAACCTCCAAAGGTATCGGTGTTATCGCGACGGTAAAGGGGGATATTCATGATATTGGAAAAAAAATAGTAGGGCTGTTGCTTCGAAACAATGGATACTCGGTGATTGATTTAGGCAAATCCGTGGACGAAGAAACCATTGTTAATCAGGCGGTAGCCCATGGCGCTACCTTTATCGCGCTCTCGGCCTTGATGACAACCACCATGACGGAGATGAAGAAAGTCGTGGATCTGGTGAAGGAACGCCGATTGAATATGAAGGTAATTGTGGGTGGGGCGGTGGTGACACAAAAATATGCGGATGAAATTCAGGCGGATGGGTTTGCCGCGGATGCCGGCAAAAGCGTGGAATTGCTAAAACAGTTGCTACCCTCCGTCGCCAGTGAAAAGGATGACTAGCTCCATATACGGCACATAAAATATCTCAAACTTCAGAGACGCCTTGCTTATAGGCCGCAAAAAGGATCTTTTCTTCCCGCGCAATACGCTTATATAAAGCCGCATAAATCTGGCCTGCATCCTTGGCGAAAACTAAGCCTGCGCTTTCTTGTGAATACTTATCGAAAAAGTCTAGAACTTTTTTGCTGATTTCTTGCATGTCCTTAGCGAAAAACTCCAGCGTCGTTTTCAGATTTTCATCCTTTTTTGCGAGTTTAGCCAAGATGGGATAAAATTCTTTATCTTCGCGTTCTAAATGGGCCAAGAGATTTTTTTTAATTAAAAAAAGAGACTTTTTACCTTCTGTTCTTCCTATGCCGATTTTCTTTATGTTTTCCAAGGCTTTCATTAATTGAGCGTGTTCTTGTCCGAGTGATTCAATAATGTCCATGGTAGTAACCTCCTTAGATTATAGTTTCGGAACTTTTTAATTAGTCGATCCTGAAAAAGCCGGTTTTAAGCCGTGCGTTTTCCATAATCGGCTTCAACCAAACAACATCGATCTTACCAAAATACTTTTCCAGCCATGTCAATCCATGCACAAAAAGCTCTTACGAGCTTCTTGAGGTTAAATCCGCAAGCGGATAGAATGACATTCAAGCTGTCTCCTAATTCACCTGATAGCTGATTTCGTTCTAATCGATGTTCTGACTTTTCGTGTCCGATAATCGGTTCAAT
>DAOVYW010000056.1 GCA_030635415.1 Candidatus Firestoneibacteriota bacterium | reverse complement strand
CCCCGGGAAATCGAGGAGGACACGTTTGAAAAAGGTCTGGGATTTGACGGTTCCAGCATACGTGGCTGGCAGACCATTAATGAGTCGGACATGCTGGTTAAGCCGGTGGTTTCTACCGCATTTATTGATCCCTTTATGAAAGCCAGGACCCTGGTTATGATCTGCAATATATGCGATCCGGTTACCGGGGAGGATTATACCCGTGATCCGCGGCATGTGGCGCAGAAGGCGGTAAATTACGTGAAGAGTCTGGGTTTGGCAGATACTATACATTTTGGGCCGGAAGCGGAATTTTTCATTTTCGATGATGTTCGTTTTGACCAGAATGAGCATGAGGGCTATTACCATATTGATTCCATTGAAGGCCGATGGAATTCGGGACGGATTGAGAATCCCAATTTGGGCTATAAGCCGCGCTATAAGGAAGGATATTTTCCAGTGCCACCCACGGACAGCCAGCAGGATATCAGGAGCGAGATGGTTCTAAACCTGGAGCGGATAGGAATTATGGTGGAGGCTCAACATCACGAAGTAGCTACCGGTGGGCAGGCCGAGATCGATATGCGCTTCGGCCCCATGGTGGAGATGGCTGACAATCTGCTGAAATACAAATATATCATTAAAAACACCGCTTATCAGCATGGCAAGACCGTTACTTTTATGCCTAAACCATTATTTAATGATAATGGCAGCGGTATGCATGTGCATATATCTTTATGGAAAGGCGGCAAAAATTTATTTGCCGGAGACGGATATGCCGGGATGTCGGAAATGGCCATGCACGCCATCGGCGGAATCTTAAGGCATGCTCCCGCTATTTTAGCCTTTACCAACCCCACCACCAATAGTTACAAACGCCTGGTGCCGGGTTATGAAGCGCCGGTGAACCTGGCCTACTCGCGCCGGAATCGCAGCGCGGCCGTGCGTATTCCCATGTATTCCACCTCGCCCAAAGCCAAACGTTTTGAGTTCCGCTGTCCGGATCCCAGCTGCAATCCCTACCTGGCCTTCTCCGCCATGCTTATGGCAGCCGTGGATGGTATTCAAAACAAGATTAATCCCGGAGATCCGCTGGATAAAAACATCTACGATCTGCCGCCCGAGGAAGCGGCCAAGGTAGCTCAGACTCCGGTTTCTTTACGCGCCGCGTTGAACGCCCTGGAGGCGGATCACGGCTTTCTGCTTAAAGGCGATGTCTTTACCAATGATGTGATCGAAACCTGGATAGATTATAAAATGAAGAATGAGGTCCAGGCATTGGAGCTACGGCCCCATCCCTGGGAATTTGCCATGTATTACGATATCTAAAAACTGTAAAAACCAGCTCCGGGAGCTGCGGATATGCTGGGAAAATTTGAAATATATGAATCCGGGCGGGAGTAATATCCTAAATTTGGGATAGTCCTGTCCAACTTTTTTATGATTCTATGAATTGCTGCTGGTATATCCGTGGTGAAAAATCTCCGCTTTTCTACGCTTGAAAAAATAGTATTTTAAGAAGAAATCCCTTGACTTATTATGGGCATATGCTCATAATATAACCAGTCATTAAAAAAATCCGAAGGAAAATTTTATGCCCAGACCCCGGTTCTGCCGGCGGGTGGCCGGCTCGCCTTTTTGCACGATTTTTAAACCCGCTGGTATTCCTGTCGGATCGTTAGCTGAAATACTGCTTACCCTGGATGAATTTGAAGCAATTAGATTGGCGGATTACGAGGGGAAATATCAGGACCAGGCGGCGGAAGTCATGCATATTTCCCGGCAGACTTTTGGGAGGATTATTGAGTCGGCGCATAAAAAAATAAGTCAGGCCCTGGTCCAGGGCATGGTTATCCGTATTGAGGGCGGCGAGGTGGAAGTCCAAGGCATGCGGACATTTTCCTGTCTGGATTGCAGGCATACCTGGAATGAGCCTTATGGAACAGGCTTTCCCGGCAAATGTCCGGCTTGTAGAGGATTAAGATTTGGACGAGCGGATGGCGAAAGAGGTTTGAGAAGAGGAAGACGTGGGGGTTTTCGGGGAGGACGGAATCAAGGTTAAGAATAAGTAATTAGGAGGTAATAATTACCATGAAAGTCGCGGTTACAGCAGAGGATAAAAGTCTCGACAGCCCGGTTGATCAGCGTTTTGGAAGAGCCAAATTGTTTTTAATAGTCGATACCGATTCAGGAATGTTTACAGTCCAGGATAATTCGCAAAATTTAAACGCCATGCAGGGAGCCGGAATACAGGCCGCGAAAAATGTGCTGGATGCAGGAGTAGATGCTGTAATTAGCGGGCATATCGGGCCTAAAGCCTTCAGCGTTTTGCAGGCCGCTGAAATAAAAATATTTACCGGCGCTCAAGGAAACGTACGCGAAGCGGTCGAGGATTTAAAGAACGGAAAATTGCAGAGTCAGGATCAAGCGGATGTCGAAGGGCATTGGGGTTGATGTATAAAGGCGTAAGTATTTCGAAGGGTTAAGCCATAGAGTTCGATGAGAAAAAGCATGATTAGAATCAGGGGGTGAGGATTATGCCGAGAGGAGATGGAACCGGCCCCAGCGGCCAAGGTTCGGGTACGGGCAGAGGAATGGGGTCTTGTGAAAGTAGAAAGAAATTAAAATCTACTCAGGGACTTGGTCAGGGCAGAGGGCCTGGCAAGGGGCAAGGTCAAGGCGGTGGCCTGAAGGGAAATAGTCCTCAGGCAGGCGGACGCCTAAAGCGACAAGGTCAAGGCCAGGGAAGAAATCAATAATTAAGGAGGAAGAAATCATGCCAGGAGGAGATAGAACAGGACCAGGAGGAATGGGGGCCATGACAGGACGCGGCGCGGGTTTCTGCGCCGGGAATTCAGTGCCAGGCTTTGCTAACCAGGGTTTTGGACGTTTTTTCACAGGAGGGGGCAGAGGCAGAGGCAGAGGCGGAGGCGGAGGCGGAGGCGGAGGAAGAGGCCGCGGCTGGTCCCCATGGTTTAACCCGGCGGGATTTCCTGCCGGGCCAAGTGCCGGGGCTTATGCCCAGCCAATGCAGCCGAATATTACCGGGCCGCAGGAGCTGGAATGGCTGAAAAATCAGGCGGCTGATATGGAAGATGAACTGGCAGGGATTAAAAAACGGATCGACGAATTATCCGGACAAGGGGAATAGGTCGCCAGATGAAGATAGCTGTAGCCAGCGGCAAAGGCGGAACCGGCAAAACCACCCTAGCCGTTAATTTGGCTTATGTGACGTCGCATGCCGTCGCTTTGTTGGATTGTGACGTAGAAGAGCCTAATGCCCATATTTTTTTAAAACCGGAGATTAGGGAGCAACATTCAGTAGGGGTTTTAATACCGGAGGTCAATCCTGAGAAATGTACGCTTTGCGGGAAATGCGGAGAAATCTGTCAATTTAATGCTATTGTTCCCCTACCTAAGAAGGTATTAGTATACCCGGAATTATGTCATTCCTGCGGAGGATGTATGTTGGTTTGTCCGGACCAGGCGGTGACCGAGATATCAAGAGAGATCGGAAAGATAGAACAGGGCCAGGCCGGACATATCTGGTTTGCGCACGGAATATTAAATGTCGGAGAAATAATGAGTCCTCCGATGATTAAAGCTGTCAAGCATGCGGTGCCCCCGGCGGAACTCATAATCATTGACGCCCCGCCGGGAACATCCTGTCCGGTAATTGAGGCCGTGCGCGGAGTGGATTATACCATCCTGGTAACCGAACCGACCCCTTTTGGATTGCATGATTTAAAGCTGGCAGTGGGAATGCTGCGAACACTGGAAATAAATTTCGGCGTAGTTATAAATCGATCGGATTTAGGTGATCAGGGGGTAAGGGAATATTGCGATGAAAATAGTATCAGGATACTGGCTGAAATTCCGGATGACCGCCGGATCGCGGAAAGCTATTCGCGCGGTGAAATCATCTGCGAATCATTGCCGGAATACCAATCGATTTTTAAAACCTTGATTCAGACGGTGGTAGCAAAAACCGATAATAAACTGAAGGCGCGAGCATGAAAGAATTAGTGATAATAAGCGGCAAAGGCGGAACCGGTAAAACCTCCATAACAGGCGCTTTTGCTTCTTTGGCTGGAAATTCGGTATTGGCGGATTGCGATGTGGATGCCGCGGATTTGCATTTGCTGCTCAAACCACGAATAATCAAAAAGCATGATTTTTACGGCGGTTCACGCGCGTTGATCCGGAACGAACTTTGTACTGATTGCGGAAAGTGCCGGGAGGTTTGCCGTTTTGATGCTATTGAGATTAGAGGCCCGGTGTCCCCGCACAGCCAAAAAACTTATCAGGTCGATCCGGTGGCTTGCGAAGGCTGCGGATTATGCGCTTATTTTTGTCCGGCCCAAGCGATTCAATTTGATCTGGCGCTTAACGGAGAATGGTATATTTCCGGGACGAATTATGGCCCCATGGTTCATGCGCAATTAGGCATGGCCGAGGGAAATTCCGGAAAACTAGTCAGCCGGATACGCAGCGAAGCCAAAAAAATTGCGGAAGAAGAAAAAATAGGAAATTTATTGATTGATGGGTCGCCGGGCATAGGCTGTCCGGTAATTGCCTCGATTACCGGTGCGGATCAGGTGCTGATTATTACGGAGCCGACTTTAAGCGGCCTGCATGATTTGCGAAGAGTGGCTGAACTTACGCGGCATTTTCATATACCTGCCATGGTGGGTATTAATAAATGGGATATCAACGAAGAGTTAACCGGTGAAATTACGCGCCAAACTAAAGAGCTCGGCCTGACTATGGCGGGTAAAATCCGGTATAGCCGTGCGGTTACCGAGGCCCAGGTAAAGCAAGTGCCGATTGTAGAGTACACCAATGATGGTATCAGCCAAGATATCCGGGAACTTTGGCAGGTAGTTATGGAAGAATTGAATAAAAGCTAATAAAATAAGGAGAAACGTATTATGCGTATTGCAATTCCAGTAGCTAATGGTAAGTTGACCATGCATTTCGGGCATTGTGAAGAATTTGTCCTGATTGATGTGGATGAACAGGAAAAGAAAATCACCGGCCAAGCGCGGCTTCAGCCGCCGGCACACGAACCCGGTGTGCTTCCGGCCTGGCTGCATGAGCAGGGAGCTAATATAATCATTGCCGGAGGCATGGGGCAGCGGGCCCATCAGCTTTTCGCCCAGAACGGAATAACCGTGATCGTAGGTGCGGATAGCGGGTCGCCGGAGGAATTGGTCTCAGCTTATTTGAATAGTACTTTGCAGACCGGGGCTAATCTTTGCGATCATTAGGAGCCGGAATGGTCTCGGGCGACGGCCGGACAGTTGCCCTGAAAATCATCAACGAATAATGGCGAGTTTGCCGCTGGTTTTAGCCCCCTTATCATTGGTGATTAAATAGAGATAAATTCCATGACTTACGGGATGTCCGTTTTGGTTGGTCAGATCCCAGTGAACAGGCGTGTTCTCCGATTTTATTATTTTGACCAGGCGGCCGGAAAGCGTAAATATTTTAATGGTACACGCCGGTGTCAGTTGATCAAAGGTAAGGGGTGAATTCCGATAATTATCCGGTCTCCAGGGTTGCGGATAAACCCGTACTTTATCCAGCGTGAGTGGAAGGGTAGAAGTTGGGGGCGGGGTTATTACTCCCAGGGTTTGACCGGAACAAGTTGCGCTATATTCCGAAAGATTTTCCATTTCATCATAGGCCCGCAGACGGGCATAATATATTGTGCCTGGAGAAAGTCCGCTGATCAGGGTAGTAGTTACCTTGCCCAGAGCCTTATTATGATAGCCGGGGACCATATTTGAAAAAGTATTATCCAAAGATACATCCAATTGATAACCGGTTACGCCTACATTATCAGTAGCCGCTTTCCAGGATAGAGTTAATGATGATTCCGTAGGATGGGATAAAACAGTTTGGGTGGGAGCGGAAGGCGCTTCATGATCATATGTAAAAGGTGTTCCCGTGGCGGCCCAGACAATGTTGTCCGGTACGCTGCTAGACTCACATGAATATTGGACCTGCTGTGCCTGGGTTACTTGTCCCTCGCCGTTTCTGGCCAGCACCAGGTAACCCTGCCTGGTAAACTCCGAGAAAGCCGTGCCATTATACCGAGTCCAGCCTTGCAAAAGTCCTTCCCCCTGGTATTGAAAGACATCCCGGGTCCAACCCTGATTGCAAATGATTTTCTCCATAATATTTTCGTTATGGTAATCTATGGATAAAAGGCGGTGAGGGGGATTGGTATCATAGTTACGAACTTCATTGGGGCGGGTGTAAGAGGTAATCAAGCCCGGAGCGGAATAATAAATACCATTATGCACAAAAGCGCCGATAACTACCAGATTTGTGTTGCGGGTGCTGTTTGGGATACTGGTTTTCGGATGATAATCTATCTCCACTTCTACTTCCGTGTTTACTCCATCTAAAGCGGTAATGCGCACATGTTCCGGATTACCGCGTAAAACCACCCAGTAATACGTCAACCCTCTTCCATTGACATCATAACTATTTTTAGCGCTGATTATCATCTTCTGGGTATAGTGGAAGTTCTTCCAGAGACGTGAAATCGATACCGGTGTCGCATAGAGCCGCTGGTTATCAATATAATCAAAATAGTCTATTCCCTTTTCACCGGTATAGGTATCATCCATCACTTGGAGTTGAATCAGGGGAGGGACTTCGGCCGGCAATATCGCGTTGGCCATCTGGACCATAGCTAAGGCATTGTCATAATTATCAAAAGCATTCCCGTGGGCCAGGCCGGATAAATACCCGGCATCGTTGGCCACGCGGGTCCGTCGCATAATCATCTGAATAGTGGGCATCAGTAACCCCTTCTCGATCAGATAGGATTTGGTTTCCGGTGAAAAGGCGGCCAGCGTCCAGAAAAACTTTTTAACTTCATCAATTTCACTTCCGGAGGAACCCTGCGAATTACTGACGGAGGGCAGCATGCCGTGATAGTCATCCACATCGTCGTGATCATGATGTTCAGGATACCAGAAGGCATTATTATTTAAGTATTGTTGATAAACCGTGTTGGCGCTGTTCTGGGAATCCATAGCCCGATACCGGGTAAGACTAACCGTGCCGGGTAAACTGGTATAGGCCAGCGAAGCATTTCCGACAATAACTTTTTCCTGCTCCACGGAGGACACAAAACCATAGGTGGGTGTCATAATTGTTACTTGGGGATGGTCGGTAGCCGCGCCGCTGAGCTGCGAATGTTCGCGGTCAGCATTATGGTAATAGTCGCCTTCATTCCCGGCGGCCAGCCCTTGGGCGTATTTTTCAGTGAGAAAAGTACAGATGTCTGAGCCGGAAGTACAAATCGGGGTAGAGGCTTCGCAAGGATTGATTTTACTTAATATAAGAAAACCTGTGATGCTTATTAAGACGAGGCGGATGATAAGATTGATGGGCCGAGGGGGGTGGGGGAAATAATTCTTATTACGCATAATCAATCCTTTCTCATCTCACCTGGTGGTTATGCGGTTGTTCTATAATCTTTATAATACTACACAATGAGGCGTTTTGCATTATGAAAAACCGCGGGATGGAAAAGCATGCCGGAATGACGGCGGGCTACTCTCTGAATTGTGGAAAATTCACTAAACAATATTTGCTTTTTAAGCCATTAGATGATAAATTTTTACGAATGTTTTTCTATAGCGATAAGGAGAAGGGAATGCGTGCCCGTGACTAATGAAAAGGAGAAAATTGCGGGGGCGGGCTGCGTTATGCCCACCGCTTCGCCGGAAGCGGCAGCAGCATTAAAAAATGTCAAGACTATCGCGATTGTAGGGTTGTCTCCCAAGCCGGAGCGGCCTTCCCACCAAATAGCTGTTTACCTTAAGCAACATGGTTATGAGATTATTCCTGTCCGGCCGGGAATAGCGGAAATAATGGGTGGGAAAGCGTATAGTTCTTTATTAGAATATGGCCGGACCGTGGATATAGTGAATATTTTCCGTCGTCCGGAGGCTGTGCCGGAAATAGTGGAACAGGCCATGCAAATAGGGTGCCGCATAGTCTGGATGCAGGAAGGGATATGTCACGAGGAGGCGGCCGGGAAAGCCCGGTCCGCCGGGATAAAAGTAGTACAGAATAAATGTATTTTGAAAGTGCATCGCAGCATAAAGTCGCAAAATACTAAAAGAAAGGAATAAACATCATGAAAGTAGTTATTGTTGGCGGGGTGGCCGCCGGACCGAAAGCAGCCTCCAAGATTATACGGCTTAATCCGGAGGCTGATGTTACCATCGTGGAAAAAGATAAATATTTATCTTATGCCGGTTGTGGTCTGCCTTATTATGTTTCCGGCGAGGTCAAGGAGCAGAAGGAGCTTATGTGCACACCCGTCGGGGTGGTTCGCGATCCGGTGTTTTTTCGAAAAGTGAAAAATGTTCACGTATTGACCGAGACTGAAGCCATGGAAATAGACCGGAAAGGCAAGCGCCTGCGTATAAAACAACTTGCTGACCATCAGGAAAAATGGTTGGATTATGACAAGCTGGTTTTAGCTACCGGGGCTCATCCCATTATGCCGCCCCTGCCCGGCCATGATTTGGAAAATATCTTTACTCTGCACGGAGTCCATGATGCCGAGGCCATTAAGTCCCTGCTGGCGGAAGATAAGGCCCGGGATGTGGTTATAATCGGCGGAGGGCTAATTGGAGTTGAAATCACCGAGGCTTTAACGCATAAAGGCTGCCGGGTTACGATTGTGGAAAAATTCCCGCAAATATTCCGCATGCTGGACTGGGAAATCGCCAAGTTGGTGGCGCAGCACATGGAAACCAAGGGAGTGAAAATAATTACCGACACCGAAGTGAAAGCTTTTAAAGGTCAGGGAGAGGTTAAGGAAGTAGTAACTGACCAGGGCACGCTTCCCGCCGATATGGTAATAATGGCGGTCGGCGTACGGCCGCAAATTAAACTGGCACAGGACGCCGGGCTGGATATTGGAGAATGGAAGGCCATCAAGGTCAATGCCCAAATGCGGACCTCGGATCCGGATATTTATGCGGCCGGGGATTGCGTAGAGAGCATTGACCGCCTGACCGGCAAATCATGTTATATGCCTATGGGTTCGACGGCCAATAAACATGGACGCGTGGCGGCGAACAATATTTGCGGGCATGAGGATTCTTTTCCCGGGGTATTGGGAAGCACCATCTGTAAAGTTTTTGATTTTAGCGTTGCCCGGACAGGATTAACCGAGAGCGCGGCTAAAGAGATGGGGCGGGAAGTGGTTACGGTAATGGCGCCGGCTCCGGATAAAGCGCATTTTATGTCCAATGCCAAACCATTACTCCTGAAGTTGGTGGTGGATAAAGAAAACCGCAAGCTTTTAGGCGCTCAGGCTACGGGTCCGGGTGATGCTGATAAACGCCTGGATGTAGTTGCCATGGCTCTCATGTCAGGCTGGACCGTGGATCAGTTGGCGAATGCGGATCTGTGTTATGCTCCGCCCTATGCGCCGGCCATGGATAATATCATTACCGCGGCCAATGTCGCCCGCAACAAACTTGACGGCTATATGGAGGGAGTGACCGCCCGGGAAGTCCATCAAATGCTGGCAGAGAAGAAAGAATTTATTTTTCTGGATGTCCGCAGTCCGGCCGAATATGAGGAAGTCCGCCTGCCGGGATCAACCTTGATTCCTCTGGGAGCGCTGCGCGGCCGGCTAAAGGAACTGCCGGCGGATACGGAAATTATCGCATTTTGTAAAATCTCCTTGAGAGGATACGAGGCGGCTTTAATCCTGAAGGCGGCGGGATACCAAAATGTGAGAGTCATGGACGGTGGAGTAGTTATGTGGCCTTATGAAAAGATTAAGTAAGAGCGGAGAGATCCATTTTGTCTTTTCTCAACAGATGCTGCTTATCATAAATCCGGCAGTTGTAGGGGCGTTTAATTAAACGCCCCTACCTTACGTATCTCTGAATTAACCTACGTCTATTTCATGAACCAGGTATTCCACCATATCGGCGATGGACAGGCACTGAGTCCGGGAGACTCCATTCCGATAAGGTTGATAAATCCCTCTAAACCCCGGTCGGCTTCATGCCGGATCACAAAATCCCAAAAACTGTTATCCGGCTTATTTCCAAACCATGGTAAATTATTACACGCGTAAATGGTTGCAAAATACATTCCGTTGGTTGAAAAATCGTAACCTATTAATTGGGTGAATTTTCCGGCTCTTCGCATACTGTATATGTTAACCGGATCTTTCGGCTTTTAGGCCGGAGGGATTTATTTTTCCGCGCGCTAAAATTATCCGGATCCTCTTATAAAAATATTCCTAAAAAGTTTGTGTTTCTGTGCGAACCTGACATCGTTGTAAAAAGCTCTATAATTAAAGGATATTATTTGCTTGTCGGATTTGCAAGAGGATTTTTCATGTGATATACTTCGAAATAGAACACACAGCATTGTAAAAAAAAGACAAACTCATGTACCACGGAGGACAAAATGATAACCTATCTGAGCGTGAATCGCGCAGGCATCTTAAACCATAAGCAAGGAGCAGCCATGACCAGAAGAAAGAAGTGGATAGGAGCATTGGCAATTATGGGAATGTTGCTGCTGTTTGCCGGGGCTTCCATATCGTCGGCAGGAACGGCGGTCTCGTCCGGTAAAGAGGTCGGAGAGCAGTTGTTGCTGGCGCTAATAAGCCAGATGGAGGATCAGGGCAAGCATATCAAGAGTACCTCAGTGATAGAGATGAACGGGGAAGTGGAAATCACCTTGGTGCTGGCCGGGGGCGAGACATGGAAATACAACCAGGCGGGCCAGGTCAAAGAGCGAAGGGACATCTACGGGAAAGTAACGCTCTACCGGGACGGGATGCCGGTGGAGGAGCGTGACAAACATGGAGCGGTGCTTGCGAAGATCAAGTATTATCGCGACCAGAAGGGCAATGTCCGTCGGATGGAGAAGAAGACCGGGCAGGGAATGGAGAGCAAGCTGTTCGACGCGAAAGGCAATGTAATCCAATCGACAGATACGCACGGCATCAAGTTATACAGCCAGTATAAGAAGGACGCCAAGGGGAAGGTAGTAAGTTATTGTGAGCGT
>DAOVYW010000041.1 GCA_030635415.1 Candidatus Firestoneibacteriota bacterium | reverse complement strand
GTTGGAGTGACAGTATTCGTTGGTGTAGTAGTTGGAGTGACAGTATTCGTTGGTGTAGTAGTTGGAGTGACAGTATTCGTTGGTGTAGTAGTTGGAGTGACAGTATTCGTTGGTGTAGTAGTCGGTGTGGCTGTGCTCGTTGGAGTGTCAGTTGGTGTTGCCGTGCTCGTTGGTGTAGCAGTTGGAGTGGCCGTATTCGTTGGTGTAGTAGTTGGAGTGACAGTATTCGTTGGTGTAGTAGTTGGAGTGACAGTATTCGTTGGTGTAGTAGTTGGAGTGACAGTATTCGTTGGTGTAGTAGTTGGAGTGACAGTATTCGTTGGTGTAGTAGTCGGTGTTGCGGTGCTGGTTGGCGTATGAGTTGGCGTCGCCGTACTGGTCGGGGTCACAGTGCTAGTTGGCGAGACAGTCGGGGTGTGAGTAATTGTGCCGGTTGGTGTATGAGTTGGCGAAGCGGTATAAGTAGGCGTCTGGGTTGGAGAATGAGTATACGTAGCGGTGGAAGTCGGCGTGCCGGCTACAGCGCACTTAATTATCTTGGCCTCGGAAGGGATGGCATTGGCTACAACATAAAGCAGATAGTAACCGCGGGGCAAATCTGAGGGAGTGGTAAAAGATATCTGGGTATCAACGTTGCCCCATTCAGCACTTGACATAGGATATATACTCGCAGAGACATCTATGAGGCGCTCGGAGGGCCCCATACAATTAACATTGCCGGAATCCATAAATTGGAGATAAACTCTGGGGTAGTTTGTGGGTGAGTTCATCTGGCCGTAACTTCCGCCTGAAGCCGAAGAGATGCCCTTGAACCTTTGGCCGGTAAGAGAAACTTCTTCATTCCTGTCAACGGTTGATGGATAAGTAGAAATACTGGGTTGATCTGAAGAAGAATAGGCATATTCGGTATACAAAACCAACTCGCAGGAAGAGAGCGCGCCCAGGCCGTTTTCCCCTCCTGCTATCAGGATGTTGTAATTGGGAAGCAAGGTGCCGGAGTGACCCTTTCTGGTAGTATTTAGGGAAGCGGTGGTGGACCAGGTGCCGGAAGCCGGATCGTATAATTCACAAGTGGAATAAAAATTTGTGCCATCAGTACCTCCGCTTACCAGGACTTTGCCGCTGGGCAACAGTATGGCTGAATGCTCATACCTTGCTGTATTCAATGAATCCGTAGTGGACCAGGTGCCAACAGTTGGATTATACAACTCACAGATATTGCTTGCTCCGCTGCTGTCCCCGCCCGCGACTAAAACCTGGTTATTGGGAAGCAAGGTGGCGGTATGGGCTTTTTTTGAAATACTCATGGCACCGGTTGTGGACCAGGTATTGCTGGCTGGATCGTATATTTCGCAGGTGGAAAGAGGGTTGGAACCGTTATCGCCGCCGGCTATCAGGATCTTGTCATTAACAAGCCGGGTGGCGGAATGAGTATTTCTTAATCCGTTTAATGAATTAGTGGTTGTCCAGCTTCCCCCGGCGGGATCGTATAATTCACAGGTGGATAAACAGTTTGTGCCATCATATCCACCGACTGCCAGAACCTTGCCGTCAGCCAGCAGGGTGGCCGTATGGGTGTCACGGCTTGAATTCATTGGACCCGTGGCAGCCCAATTCCCGGAAGAAAAATCATAGAGTTCGCAGGTAGAGAGGCGGTTGGTGCCGTCATATCCGCCGGTCGCCAGCGTCTTGCCATTGTCAAGCTGGACAAAGGAATGTTGGCGCCTGGTTGTACTCATTGAACCGGTGGTAGCCCAAGTACTTAGAGCGGGATCAAATATTTCGCAGGCGGAAAGAGAGTTGGTGCCGTCATATCCGCCGGTTGCCAGTACTTTGCCGTTGGGAAGAAGCGCGGTGGCATGAACTGATCTTTTGGTGTTCAGGGAATCGGTGTTGGACCAGTTTCCGGCTGAGGGGTCGTACAAGTCGCAGGAGGAGTGATAAACGCTGTCATTATATCCGCCGGAAGTTAAAACCTGGCCATTAGGAAGCAGGATGGAGGGATGGTAATATCTGGCCGCTGACATAGAATCTGTGGTGGACCAGGTGCCGCTGGAGGGATCGTATAACTCGCAAGTGGAATGAGGTGAGCCGCCTAGCCAGTCGCTATCATGTCCTCCGGCAACAAGTAATTTTCCGCTGGGAAGTAAAGTGGCACTATGAGCCCGACGTTTGCTTGACAAGGATCCGGTATTAGACCAGGTGCCGCCGGCAGGATCATATAATTGGCAAGTAACAATGCTGCCGCCAAAAAGGCCGGTATATCCGCCCACTGAAAGGAATAATCCGTTGGGAAGCAACGTCATTGTATGCTCGATTTTTCCTTGCGACATGGAATTGGTGGTACTCCACGTTTCCAGAGAAGGATCGTATATTTCACAAGTGGATAAATAAGTGTTGCCGGGAATAACAATTCCGCCGGTTGCTAAGACCTTGCCATTGGGAAGAAGACTTGCAGTAGCGGCATATCTGCTGGTTGACATGGAAGCGGTGGTTGACCAAGTTCCCAGGGAAGGATCATATAATTCGCAGGTAGAAGTTGTTTGTCCGGTGCCAAAGTTATGGCCGCCTACTACCAGAACTTTGCCATTGGGAAGCAGGGTGAAAGCATGGCCCATTCTTGGATTTGACATGGAAGCGGTGGTTGACCAAGTTCCCAGAGACGGGTCATATAAATCACAGCTTGAAAAACTGACACTTAAGTCCGAGCCGCCGCTTACCAGGACTTTTCCATTGGGAAGTAATATGGCTTTATGTTCTTCTCTGGTAGCTGACATGGAACCGGTAGTCTCCCAAGTACCCAGGGATGGATCATACAGTTCGCAGGTGGAAAGAGTAGTACTGCCATTTACCATGCCTCCGGCTATCAGTATTTTTCCATTAGGCAGAAGGGTGGCGGTTTGGTAGCATCTTGAGGAATTCATCGTGCTATCTGCCGGCGCTTTCCATACCGGATCGATTAAGACGGGAAATTCGAGCCCCTCCGGATTGAAACAAAGACTAAGCGTGGTTGTTGCCGGCTGCTGGCTGAGGGCCGCGTTTTGCCCTTTGGCTGCCTGGTTAAGAATAAAATCACCTTTCCGTTTCCGTCCGACGGCATCTATTATCTCCGGTCTGCTCAGGGTTAAAGCAACATTTCTGTTTCTGTCCAATACCTGCAGATTGCCTGCTTTGTCCAGGCCGAAAGACGTTGCTTTTTCCCGGGGAGTTAAGCTGTAAAAAAAGCGTAAAACCTTGGCGGATAAAGTACATGACATTTCTTTTTCTGAAGGGGCTAAACCGGTACTCCCTGCCGGCGGTGAATGAATAAGCAGCATTTCCTCTATTCCCTGGGGGGTTGTCAAATACAAAACATCCACCCCGGCATAAGCGGAAGGGTAGATAAGAATCCCGGATTCTATTTGGGCAGTGCTTGATGTTTGGTTGGTCTGATTTTGGGGTGCTTGGGGAATTATTTCCACGCCGTATCCTTCCCGGGAGAGGATTATCGGCTGACCATATGTATGCGGAAAAAAGGATTCCATATCCTGTAAACAGCCTTCGGCTTTACCAAGTTCCCGTGTTTTAAAGGCTGCGGTTTTATTCTCTTTAAGGGAGTTAAAAGATGGTGTTGCTGCCGTGAGTTCGAGCACGGGGCGATACCCTGGTATTCCCTCCTGTTCTGTTGCCTGATAAAAAGTAGGCTTGGCCGCCCTGATTTTGTTTTTAACCTGAGGAAATTTCTTCTGGATAAAGTTGGCGATATGACTCTTTTCATTCGATGGATTAATACCCCGCAGATGGCTTCGGGTATACTGCTTTTTGCTTAATCCCAAACTTTGATAATATAAATCCAGGTTATGGCGGGTCTTGGCTGAACCGGGGTCGTCTTTAAGCAGATCGACACATTCGTCTATGGCCTTTTCGAGATTCCCGTTATAAGCATAGGCTGCGGCTAAATTATTACGGGCCTTGACATTACGGGGATCGAATTTTAGGGCTTGCTGCAAGTATTTAATGGCTGCGTCGTAATCTCCTTTGGAAAGATAAACACAGCCTAAATTGAAAAGCGCCTGGGGATAATTTATCTTCACTTGAAGGGTTTTGCGATATTGTTCGATGGCGTGGGCATAGTCTCCGTTTTTATGGGCAATAACTCCTAAATCGTTGTGAGCTTCATGATAGGCCGGGTCTATGTTTACGACCAGCTGGAACTCCTTGATCGCTTCATCCCACATCTCTTTCCTGGCATAAGCCTTGCCCATGCCATAATGGAGCCGGGCGCTCTGCGGGCAGGTTTTTAAATTAGTGGTGACAAATGTCCAGTGGTCTTTCCAGGTTTTATTACGTTCGATGGATAGAAAGGAATATGCCAGGAGCAGGGGAAGAATCAAGAGAGCCAGGATATATCTTCTGGTGATTTGTCTCAGATGGCTTAAGCTGCCGGCCAGGATCAAGCCGAATCCAAAAGCCGCTAAATATAAAAAGCGTTCATTTATAATGGTTCTTATGGGAATGAGATTGGAAACCGGCAGGAGGCTTATAAAGATAAAAAATATCCCAAAACCAGCTATGGGATTTTTCCGGCGGAGTTTCAATCCCAGATATAGCAGGCCCGTTAACGCTAATAAGGCCAAACCAACCTCAGGGGCAAAAATACTCCGCTTTACCGGCAAAAGATACTCAACACATAAAGGATGAGGGATAAGTAGTAACTTCACATAATAGAGGAATCCCTTGGCCATGGTTAAGAGGGTGGGATAAAATCCACCGGCCCAATAAGTGGTTTGAGCCATCTGCCCCAGGATTAGGGAACGCGCGGTTATGAATAAAGCAGTAAGAATAAAAAACGGCAGGGCATAACGATAAGTGGAAGAATAATTATGACGGGTATGCTGAGGAATGAAATATTCGTAGAGTAAAATGACCAGAGGAAGACTTATGGCCATCTCCTTGCTAAGCAGAGAAAACGAAAAAGCAATAAGGGATAAACAATAGAGCGGTATATTTCGCAGTTGGCGGAATTTTATGTAACAAAGAAGAGACAATAAATAAAAACTCGAAAACAGCAAATTGCTTCTTTGTGAGATCCAGGCTACTGATTCGGTTTGGACCGGATGAGCTATAAAAACAAGAGCAACGGTTAAGGCTAAAATTCTGTTGCGTATAAAGAATACCGTTAAAAAATAGACCAGCAGGCCGTTGATTAAATGGAAGATCATATTCCATAGATGGAATATTTTGGGATTAAGTCCGGAAAAACGGTAGGTAAAGGCATAGGACAGGGTGGTGAACGGCCGCCAGATATCACGGTTCATCTGGGGATTATGCGAAGAGGTGTTTCTGTCGATTAAGAAACGCAGGGGATTATTTAAGGATTGAATTGCCGGGTTTAGGACAACAAAGGTTTCATCATCATAAACAAAGTCGTTTTTTAAGGTATTGGCATAAATTAAAAGGCCTGAAAAAATGAGCGCCAAGATAGAAAGAAAATAAATTATTTTTTTTCTTTGTTTCATCAAAGCACCTTTTAAAAAAGTGATGATGTTTTAATATGTTTCAATGTCTTGCGTCCACAAGGCCGGATTAATTTTCCTTCCTTGGGTCCGGCTTTCACATAATATGCTGTTCTGCATATCCGGTTCTCCGGCCGGATTAAATTAATAAATATATAACAAATAAATAATATTATAATTAAAATAAATATCTATAAAAAGGACAATTATATTATATCAAATAGTTGCTTTTTAATCAACGGAGCAATTTATTCACTCAACTTTGGCAAATTTTGTTACTTTCGGCGCCACTCTCAATTCTACGCACAGTCAAAGCAAGCGTAGTCGCAGGGTTTTAACTGGAAGGGAAATTCGAAATATCTAAAAACTCTTGAAATTCCTTGCTACCCTTTGTTATAATTCCATACTTTAAACATGGGAGTGCTGAAAAAGCAGCAGAATTGCCCTCCTGGGACGTTGGTTTCGTAGGAAAACGAATGAATGGGGACGCCTCGCTTTCCTGAATTTCTAAAAAATCGTTTATTTTATTCCAATTAGGGGGGTTCTTGATGCAGAAGATATTAGGGTATTTTACCGGTAATCCGTTTTTAGTTAATGTCATCATGATTGTGGTGGTTCTCATTGGAGTTATCAGCGGATTGAATATCCGGCGCGATGTTTTTCCGCCGACGGATATTGACACCATGATCGTTAAGGTGATATATCCCGGGGCCAGCGCTTCGGACGTAGAACTCAATGCCGTGATTCCCCTGGAAAAAGAAATCAGCCAAATAGCGGGTATTCGGGAGTATGTTTCTTTGGCCATTGAAAACGGAGCCTCGATTTATATCTATTTGGATTATGGCGTGGCCAATAAGCAGGGCGTAAAGGATGAAATTTATCGCACTCTCACCAAGAGTAATATCACGGATATTCCCGACGAAGTGGAAGAGATCACAATTATTGATATTAATCCTAAGCGTATGGCGGTTATTACGCTGGGAATCACGGCTAAAGAGGACCAACCGGCCACCCCGCGGGAATTGTTCGCTTTTGCCGACCGCCTGGAAAATCAGCTTTTAAAGCTTCGGGGTGTCAATACCATCCGGAAGCACGGATATTTGGACCGGGAAATTCTGGTTGATGTCAATATGGAAAAAATGGAGGAATACTATATTTCTTTAAATGACGTGGTCCGGAGCGTGCAAGCACGGAACATTCGTTCTACCGGCGGCACACTGCAGTCTTTGCATAAGGATCAAACCATTGTTACCCTGGGTCAATTTAAAAACCCCCTGGATATTAAAAATGTAATTGTTCGTTCCAGCTTTGAAGGCAAGCGCGTACGGATTAAAGACATTGCCGCTGTGCAAGACGGCTTTGAAAAAGAGAATATCCGCATCCGGGTGAATAGAAAAAAAGCGGTGATTTTCCAGGTAGTAAAGAAGGAAAATGCCGATGTCGTGAAAACCGTGGGAAAAGTAAGCGCGTTTATCCATAAAAACCGCGGGAAGTTTCCGCCGCAATTTGAGGTTGCCACACTGGAAGACCGGTCTTTGTCCATAAAATCACTGGTGCGCGTGGTTTTTTCTAATGCGCTTATCGGTTTTTTATTGATCGTAGTTATTTTATATCTCTTTTTAGATTTTCGGACATCCTTTTGGACCGCCGTGGGGATTCCGTTTAGTTTGTTAGTCGTGCTGGCGTATATGCATGCCATGGGCATATCGGTGAATATAATGTCTTTGGGAGCGATTATCACGGTATTGGGCATGATGGTCGATCACGGTATTGTGATTGGGGAGACCATTTACGAACAAAAGAGTTTGGGCCGCAATTCCATTCAATCCGCTGTGAGCGGCGTGCAAAATGTATTGTCCCCTCTGGTGGCTACTATTTTAACTACCATAGTCTCGTTTATTCCCCTGCTGTTCATTAAAGGCATGATGGGAAAATTTGTCTATGTTTTTCCGCTTTTAGTTTCAGCCACGCTGATTATCTCGTTTTTAGAAGCGGTTTTTATATTGCCCTGCCATTTGGCCGGTACGCACAAAAAAGTTAAGCCGCCCAGGAAAGATTGGTTTGCCCCGCTGACACAGAGCTATGAGCGCTTTTTAAGCAAAACACTAAATTATCGCTACCTGATTGTCTTGGGGTTCATCCTGTTCTTTGGTTTAACCCTGTTGATTTCGCAGGGTACGATCAAACGATTTGTTCTGCTGTGGGACGACTCCGCCGATGCCATTTATGTCAATTTGGAAGCGCCGGAAGGCACCAATCTCGAGGGCACGGAAGCGTTGACCAACCCGGTGGAAGATTTAATCCAAAAAATGATTCTTCCCCAGGAACTTTTGTCCCTCCAGACCATTATTGGCCATCATACGGTTAAGACTATTAATTCCAAAGGTAATCATGAAAATTGGAGCCAGGTTTTAATTAATCTCGTGCCCAAAACCGAACGGACGCGTACCTCGCAGGATATTATTCAAAATTTGCGCACCAAATTGAATAAGGAAAAATTCCCGGGTTTTGAAAAAATCGTTTTTGAACAGCGTATTTTAGGCCCGCCCAAAGGCGAACCGGTTAATCTGAAAATTATCAGTAACCAGGCGGATACAGCTGCCAAAGTCCGGAAAAAAATCGAGAAATTTCTGGGAGGACTCGCGGGGATTGAAGATTTGGACCATGACCAAAAAGCAGGGAAAGAAGAGCTCGAAATACAACTGAATTATGAAAAACTGGCGCGGCTCAACCTGACGGTCTCCGCGGTGGCCCGGACCGTGAGAACCGCCTATGAAGGCACGATCGCAACCTCCATTCAAACCCCGGACCACAAGATTGATTACCGTATCAAAGTGGAGGATGCTTTTTTAAAGAATGAGAAATTTCTGAAAGCCTTGTTGATTCCCAATGCGCAGGGGAAGTTAATCCCCTTGGGTGAGGTAGCTAAGATTACCGCCAAAAAAGGGAAAACCCTGATAAATCATTATAACGGTGACCGGGTGATTACCATTACGGCGAATCTGGACGAGCAAGTGACAACTTCATCCCAAATTGCCCAAAAACTCAAACCGTTCTTCCGGAAAATTACGCGGCAATACCCGGATGTCCAACTGTTGATTGGCGGAGAAGCCAAAGAAACCAAAAAAACCATGAGCGGATTATTGGTGGCTTTTCTGCTGGCAGTCACATTGATATACTTAATCCTGGTGGTTTTGTTCCGATCCCTCACCCAGCCTTTATTGGTTTTAACGGCGGTTCCCTTTGGATTGATCGGCGCTTTACTGGCATTTACCGGCCACGGGATTCCCCTGACTTTTATGGGCGTGATCGGCATGATCGGCCTTTCCGGCGTGGTCGTAAATGACAGCGTGATTATGGTTACCTTTATCAACCGGATCTTTAAAGAAAAAACATTTACCAATATTTCCCAGGTTTATCAGGCTATTGCCGCCGGAGCCCGGCAGCGGTTTCGGGCCGTCATTTTGACTACGCTGACCACTGTGGCAGCATTATTGCCCACCGTGTATGGAATCGGAGGCAGCGCCAAAACACTGGTCCCGGTAGTCATGGCCATGGCCTACGGTTTGATCTTTGCGACCTTGCTTACCTTGGTGCTGATTCCCTCATTGTATTTAATAAATTTCGACATGCACCAATGGCGTAAGAGGGATCAATTGGTTTGATATTTAATTTCTGTTGCGGAGAGGCTTTTTAGCAACATCTGTTTGGGGAAAGCGGGGGTGGATTTTAACTATGAAAAGGATTAGCAAGTTATCCGCACTGAAAAAATATCGGAGATATTTTTTCATGTGGTCGGGATTTCTTTTATTTACAACTTGTTTTTTTTCTGGATTGGGGGCAAGCATGGAGAAAGCAAAAATCGAGTTTTTAGCGGGGATCCCTTTTTGCGAAACAGTTGCTGCCTCAGAATGGATAGCCACCGGTACGTTAACCTTAATCGAGAAAGTTTCCGGGGGAGAGCTGAATTGTGAAGTGAAAATTGACAGGGTTTTGAAGGGGGACTTATCGGACCAAACCTGCCGAATCAGGGTTTATTCCCGTCATCCCAGCGGACAACTTCGCGGTATGGCATATTTAGGGGAGTCAGAACTTAAACTCGGTAAAAAAGTCATAGCTTTCAAAGTTGTGCGCCATGAATACGCCAGTCCCTACGTGGGGCCGGAAACACACCTTGAAAATTCAAAGCGGCTGCCGGAATTGGAGCAATTAATGAGTATCTATCAGGATCCGGTTGCCCGTTTATATGAAACGGAGTACATGAGTACAGCGGTATTTTTTATCAGGAAGTGCCTGGAGCAAGGTGAAAAAATCAATTTAACCGAAAAAGATTTACAATATGTAAGAACTTTAGCAGAGCCGTCGGAGAGCGATCATTCTAACAATAGAACGGTTAGAGAAACCTCGTGGAATGCTTTGCATATCCTTATGTACGTTCATGATACTTCCTCCGCTGCTCTGGATTTATATGCGAAGATCGGGACCAAAGGCTATTGGTGGGAGAATGCCGTGCTGGCTTTAACAAAACTGGGAACGCCCACAGCATCCCGGATTGCCATTGAGCAAAGCAAAATCGAGGCGGCAGCCGGCATAAAAAAAACTCCTTCCGAAAATACGCGGTTAGATGACCTCATCAGCCTTCTGGGCGAGCTGGCGGATGATTCCTGCAGAGCGTGCTTGCTGGAGCTTTTGGAAATGGACCCGCATCCTGATTTTGCAGAGCACATAATCTTTGCTTTAGAGGAGATCTGCAATAAAAATTCCGAAAAAACAGTTTGGCAAAATAAAATCATTCCTTCGCTGCTGGTTTTTTTAGATAAAACCAAATCAGATGACTATGATGGTAAAATAATAGAAATTATGATAAAAACCATGGGTAAAGAAAACACGCGACGTTTTTTAATTGATTTTGGAAACCAAGGCCATCCTTTTATTAAGAAAATTGCCGAACAATACCATGATTATTTGACAACCAAGTAAGAGGAGGCGGGAGAGGCTGGAATTCAGGTCAATTGGGACAGCAATGATATTAGCTAAATACTTAAGGAGGAAACAGCATGTCATCCAGTACTAAAAACGCTGATCCGGGTTTGATCCGGATGTGGGAGGAAACCGAGAAAAACCGTTCGCTTTTTGAGAGGGAGGTGAGGAATCTTCCTCTGCCCGTGAAAAAAGCTTTTACTGAAAACGGAAAAATTTCGCCGGCCGGATTCAAACCGTCGGAAGAGAAGCTGGCGGAAAACCGTAATTTAAGCCGGGTGGCCGAAGCTTTTCCGAAATTATATCCCCTGACAGGAGACCGGGTTTTAAAGGCGGATACTGCAAACCGTCCCCGGGTATCCGGGAAACGTGTGGCAGTCCTGTTTTCCGGCGGGCCGGCGGCCGGGGGGCATAATGTTTTAGCGGGTTTGAAAAAAGTCCTGGGTCCGGATAATATCCTGTTGGGCGTAAAGGGAGGACCCAAAGGCCTGCTGGAAGGGAAGTTGTTAGAGATTAAGGAAGAGGATTTAGCCTGGCTTCTGAATACCGGCGGATTTGATTTTTTGGGTACGGACCGTACCAAGATCAAAAATCATGAGCAGTTCAAGCTGGTTAAAGCGGTCTGCCGGGACCAGCGGGTGGATGCCCTGGTGATTATCGGCGGGGATGATTCCAATACCAATGCCGCCGTATTGGCTGAGTATCTTTTTGAGAATGTGCATGCTGACGGGCGGGGTGTGCAGGTGCTGGGGGTTCCCAAAACCATTGACGGCGATCTTCAGGCCGGCGCGCTGCTTCCGATTTCCTTTGGTTTTGATACGGCTACGAAAATATATTCCGAGCTGGTCGGAAACATCCTGCAAGATACACCTTCTTCCCGGAAATACTGGCATTTTGTCAAACTTATGGGGCGCAGCGCGAGCCATGTGGCCCTGGAAGTGGCCTTGCAGACCAAGCCGGCCATTGCCTTTATCTCGGAAGAACTAGAGGAGAAAAAACTCTCTTTGCACCAGATCGTGGATATTATCTGCCGGGCTGTGGCGCGGCGGGCAGGCCAGGGGATAAACCACGGCGTGATTCTGATTCCCGAAGGGTTGATCGAGTTTATCCCGGAAATGAAGGTTCTGATCAAGGAACTTAATGAGGTGATGGCTGATTCGGCCCAGCTTTTGAGTGAACTTAAAACCATGGCGGAGAAGAGGGATTTCATCTATGGGAAAATATCAGCCGAGTCGGTCAAACTGATGGCTTCCTTGCCGAATGAGTTTGAGAACATGCTTCTCCTGGACCGTGATTCCCACGGCAATCTACAGGTTTCCCAGATTCCGACCGAAAAATTATTAATTGAAATGGTGACTGTGCGGCTGCACGAAATGAAAATCAATCCTGCGCCTTTTATTGGTCAGGCGGAAGGGCAGTTAGATTTAGCGCCAGAGGAAGTTGCCAGGTTTGTAAAGTCCAGGTTTGCCACTAATAATCATTTCTTCGGGTATGAAGGTCGCTGTGGAGCTCCCAGCCTTTTTGATGCGGCCTATACCTTTAATCTGGGTCTTACCGCCGGGTCCCTGGCCCTGGCCGGCAAGACAGGTTACATGGTGGCTATAAGTGCCCTCGATTGTGGCGGCGAGGCGCTGGCACTGCCCTTGACCGGTTTGATACATGTAGAACGCCGCCACGGCCAGGATGAGATGGTGATTAAAAAAGCTCTGGTTGAGACCGATTCGCCCGCTTTTAAATATTTTCTCTCGGTCCGGGAACGCTGGGCCGGCGAAGACCGCTTCTCATCGCCCGGTCCCCGACAGCTCTGGGGCCCGGTAGCCGGCCAGCTTCCCATAACTGTGGCTTTAAATCAAGGTTGTGCCGGGTTGGATTTCAACCTGGGAGAGGAAATGAAGATTATTTAATGCGTTAGCCGCGAACTCCCTACAGTGCAATGCAATGATGGATGTTGATTAATGTTTTTCGTAGGGGCGGACTTCCATGTCCGCGCCCGAGAGAGAGGAGGCTGGGAAAATGGCTCGGAAAATAGCGAAGAAGGCAACGAAGAAGACGGCCAAGAAGGTGAAGAAGGCCATGAGGGTGAAGGGGCCGAGCCTCTCATGGCGCTGGGTTGGTGTGGTGCACAACGAAGGAGTACCGCACATGTTGGGGCCGGCCGGTGTGCTTGCAAACTGGGGCGGGGCGTACACCCGCGAGGGCGAGCAGTCAGACTACGAGCGGGTCATCGTTGAGGAGCAGGAGACGGTTGTGCAGGCTGCCGGGGAGCTCAGTCTGCTGAAGTCGGGTTGTCTCGTTGCAGTAACTGCGGTCAGTGGCGGGCCCTGGGCCATCGCTGTCAATGATAACAGCGACCAGGTCATCATTGTCTCACCCGGCCTGAGCGGGATGTCCTCGCGCGAGTTGCTCGAGCAGAATGGCGGGCACGGCGAGGCCATGCGCAAGATGTCACTGCACATTCCTGAAGACAATGCTCGCTTGCTCGTGCTCCACTCGTTGAATGCTTACGAGAGCTTGGCAAAGAAGAGACAGCTCAAGGGGCTTGCTGAAGGTCGTGTGCTCGACATGGGCCACGGCTTGGCTCTAGCCGTCAAGCCAGGGCACTACGCGGTATACCTCGGCTTCTTAGCCGAGGGAGCCGTGATGTTCGTTCGGCTCGCGAGACGCGGGGGTTTCTCTATACCCCGAAGGGGTAGAACATATTAGCCCAGGGCAGCGCCCTGGGTGGTAATGCACATAACACCAAAGCCCTGAAAGGGCGAAACATACGAAGGTCAGCACATCATTTAGGAATTAGGGAATTTAACTAAATAAGAGAAAGATAAAATCATGGAAAAAAACCAATTAAATAAAAAACTGGT
>DAOVYW010000188.1 GCA_030635415.1 Candidatus Firestoneibacteriota bacterium | reverse complement strand
GCTCATGATTGGTTGCCAGATGAGAGCAGCGCGAGGGAAATAAACAGGACGGCCGGGAACAAGGGCCTTGAGGCCTGCGGCAAGTGAGCTGGTACATATTGGCGCTGGGGCCGCCGAGATCCGTGATAGTACCGCGGAAATCCGGCCGTTTAGCCAGTACCTGGATTTCCATTAAAATCGAGTGCGGGCTGCGTGATTGGATAATTTTGCCTTGATGCGCTCCGAGCACGCAAAATGTGCACCCGCCAAAACAGCCGCGATGGGTCGTCACGGAAAAGCGTACCGGTTCTAAGGCTGGGATTTTTTCATCATAGGCGGGATGCGCCTCCCGGGTAAAGGGCAGGGCATAGAGGGCATCCATTTCTTGCGTGGATAAAGGCGCGGCCGGAGGGTATACCAGCACATACCGCTTTTGGCAGGCCTGGACCAGGATACGGCCCTGGGGAAGTTGTTCCTGTTCGGCTTCCAAGGCGGCCCGGGCCAGCAGGGTTTTATCCGCCAGGATTTCCTCATAACCAGGCAGGGGACAAACCGGCTTGTCAGCCGGCAGATGCGAGCGGACTACTGCTGTGCCGGGAATGCCGGCCAGGTCTTCTCTGTACTCTAAACGCCTGGCAATCATCTCTACAGCTTTTTCCCCCATACCATATACCAAAATATCAGCCTTGGCATCCAGCAACAGGGAACGCCTTAGATTGTCATCCCAATAATCATAATGTGCCAGCCTTCGCAGACTGGCCTCAATGCCACCCAAGACGATTGGCAGACCGGGAAACGCCTGCTTGATGAGATTGGAATACACCAGGGTTGCCCGGTTGGGACGGAAGCCGTAATAACCGCCAGGTGTATAAGCGTCATTGCGCCGCAATTTTTTATTAGCCGTGTAATTGGCTACCATGGAATCCATGGCACCGGCAGTAATGCCGGCAAAAAGCCGGGGACGGCCCATGAGCATAACGCTTTCCGCGGTTTTCCAGTCCGGCTGGGCGACAATCCCGACACGATAGCCCTGGAGAACCAGATAACGCCCAATCAGCGCGGCGCCAAAACCGGGATGATCCACATAAGCATCACCAATGACTAGGAGTACATCAAGCTCTTTCCAGCCCAGTGTCTGCAGTTCAACACATGTACGGGGTAAAAAAAGAGGTTGTTTCATGGAGAGGATTGTAGCATGGGAGCAGAGCCGAGGCAAGCGCTGAAGCTATTGTCCCAAATCGACGAGCTTTTCTTATTTTGATTGTTCCAAAATGACACTCTAGCAAGTAAATATCTATAAACAGAAATATTTCAGACTGATTTGATTATTCATTTTTATGGTGATATACTTATTATATAATTATAATCTGGTTTCAGGTTTAGCCTGCAGCAACCAGAACATTTGGAGCTTTTTTATGCTGTTTTTACTTAACCCTAAATTCCGCATCTGGATTAAAATCACTGCGATTTCGATCACAGTATGCTTTATATTTCCTTATCTGACTTGGGCGTTTGACCCGGGAAGTTATATGCCGGCTCATGCGCCCGGCCTGGTTAAAGTTCAGCATTTAGACCGGATAGTCTCCCTGCCTAAAAAACTGGGTGCGATTACTAAAGGTTTTCAGGGCAATGGCAGAATGATAGTGCATATTCAGGACCTGCACTGCAATTATGACGTGCAGATGAATATAGCCCGTATTATTCATCTCCTGGCTAAAAATCACGGTCTGCGCCTGGTGGGCGAGGAAGGCGCCTTTCATACCGTAAATACTGCCAAGATCCGTACTTTTCCCATGAAAAAAGTCCGTCAGGAAGTCAGCGATTACTTTGTTAAACAGGGTAAGCTAACCGGTGCGGAGTATTATTCCGGCGTTGGCGAACATCCCATCCTCCTGGAAGGAATTGAGACTCCGGCTCTCTATAAAGCCAGCGAGCAATCGGTCCACTCTTTTTTGAACTACGAAAGCCAGGGGTATTGTTATGATCTGCGTGAGATATTTGATGAACTTAAAGCCTCGATTTATAATCCCCTGCTTCAGAAATTCGATGCCCAATGTCTGGCTTATCGCGAAGGGGACATGGATCAGCTGGAGTATTGCGCTTACCTGCGTACCACGGCCCAGCGTCTGAAACTGGATTTAAGCCCCTGTCCCAATCTGGCCCGTTTTCTCAGTCTTGATCAAAAATATTTTTCAGAAGAAATAAATCCGGATCAACTTTTTCGTGAACTGGATGCCCTGGACACTGTCATCCGTGGTTCGCTTTATACCAGTGATCTGCAAATTGAACTGGATGACTTATACCGGCGTCTGGACATCATAGAGAAACTTTTGAATATATCCGCCACGCCCGGGGATTTGCAGGAATTTCTCGATAGACGCGCGAACTTCGCGGTGCGTGTCTTTGTAGAATTCATTCATCGCCAGGATAAAACCCGGGAGTATAACCTGGATCCGGAAGTTTATGTCCTGGATGAATATTTAAACGAAGTGGATAAATTTTACCGGCTCGCTGATGAACGCAGCATTCACTTTGCGGCGAACCTACTCAAAAAAATGGATCGTTTTGACGAAAAACTCGCCATCATGATTACCGGCGGATTTCACACCGATAAGATTCTGCAGGAACTTGAGGCAAAAGGTATTTCTTATGTATCCATCAAACCCTGTTTGATTCGCCGGGATATTATCAATCCTTATTTTTCTTTGCTCCAAAATAAAAAAATGCCCTTGGAGAAATTTCTATCCCAGAAACAGGATATCATGGCAGTACTGACCTCGTGTCCGGACGTCAGGAATTTTAATACGTCCGAAGTAGTTCCGCTCTCAGAAATATCCACCCGGTCTCAGCGGATGTTTAATAAGATGCTGGGTATATTGTTCCATAATGTCGCCATCGTTACTCTGCGTAAGCGTGGTAATAAAATCCCGGAAATCCCGGTAAATTTGGATAAAATCCGGAACCGTTATCCAGCCAAACATGATTCCCTGACCATGGATACCGCTTCATTCATTAGAGTAAATGATGATATTAGCAACCAATTTAAGGACCAGACCCCGCCGTTTTTATTTATTCCCCTGCAGGATGGAAATAATAAATTTAATTTTATGGCAGCTCATAATCCCGAACAACTCGGTGTTTCGCCTGACGCAATTCTCACTTCTGATCAAATGATGAAAATAAATGGTTCAGAATATTATTTCTATAGTACGTCAAACCTTTCCGAGCTTGTCAAAGCTATGATAAAAAACCGTCATAGTCCCATGCTGATAATGCTGCCTCCGGAAATGAGATGGTGGGCTATGTTTGGTTTTCATGGGCTATTAACCCACCTGGCTTGGGAAATGGCAAAAGAGGGAAGAGTCTTTACAATACTTGCTTCAGTCCGGAAGAGTTTGGCGCAAATAGGGCCAGGGGTATCGGAAAGTATAAGTCAGGCCTTTACAACCCGAACTTCGGTTGTAGCCATGACCAAGGTCGAAAAAGGCGTAATCCCCGGGGTCAGGAAGCTACTGGTTGATAAACGGGGTATTAACCCCCGGTTATATGACAATCTTATCGCTCCGCTTTGGGAGGAGGGCGTATTTACCGGCGTGCCGATAATACTTGGTATGATCTGTCCCCTCTTGTTTATTCCGGTATTATTAGGATTTCGTCTGGCCTTTATCGCGCTGCATTTAACCGGCGCCCGGGCGCCGGATGGGACTTGGAATAAAAAGAAGCTTGTCTCCTGGCTGGCCTTACCCCTGCTCATATCTGCGGTAGTGGCTTTAGCCGCCTTCAATCTGGCTTTCCCAATGCTCTTTGCTCTGGCAATTGGCAAACATATTCTGACAAATACTCTGCTGCAACCATTGATTAATAGGATACTCGAAAAGCTGGGCATTAAGCTGCGCTTGTTGAAGGCAGCGATCACAGAGCCGGAATTCGAGTCTGACCAATCCCAGCCCTGGTATATTTATGATACCGTAATGCGCAAAAGTATTATAGCGGACTTGCAGAAAAGACGCGGTTTTATTGAAAAGGATGAATTTACTTCGCTTAATCAGGAAGTCCAGGATATTTTCCGAAATGTTCTGGAGGCAGCGGGAGAATATTTGAAAGCCCAGGAAAAAGCGGACCTGGCCGAAGGGCTTAATGAAGCGGAGCTTTTCCTGGCGGATGTTAATGCACCCAGTGCCGCTGCGCTTATTTATTTTAATACCGTAGTTGTCAATATCGGATTATTCCGGGAATTACAGAAAGAAGGCAAGCTCACCCGGGATTTAATAGCATATATCTTAGCCCATGAAGTAACTCACTTGATCCAGTACCGGGAAGATGTACAAGCCGGCAAAGTCGAGCCGGGAATAAAGTTCCAAAACATTGAAGAACTTCTGAAAAAGAAATTCCATGAACAGGTTGAAGGGTATGGCCGGGAAGAGGACGCGGACTCACGGGCAATTCCGATTGTGAGTCTGGCCGGGTATAGTGTAGGCGAGATAACCGGTTTTTTTGAATTAGTGAGAGACAAGAAAGAAACCCGGAATAAGTTTTTGGCCATGCTGGATGTTCACCCGGACCCGGAGGAACGGATTCATTATTTGGAAGCTATCCGGCTGAGCAGCAATTGGCGCGAGACCCACAAGACCACATCATTTAGTGATAAAACCATTGCTGAAATAAAAGGCCCGCGCAGCCGCAACCGGCAATTGCAGGAAAAACTATTGAAAATAGACAATCTTGATGCCCTGGAACAGGCGGTTAAAGATGCCCAGTCCATGGAAGAATTGGAATTTTTGACCTCCTGGGGCCTGCATACTGTGCTG
>DAOVYW010000256.1 GCA_030635415.1 Candidatus Firestoneibacteriota bacterium | reverse complement strand
CCAGTTGCGGTGACCAGTAGTCGCTGGTATACTTGGGGAAATTTTTTGGAGGTCAATACAGTGGGGTTATTCCTGGGATTTTTAGCGGTAGCTTTGGTTTTATTCCTGGTTTTTGCCATGGCCCTGGCAGAGTGGGCGGATATGGATCCGGGTGACTTAATAAAGAAGGGTGTTTCCCAATGCCGGAAGCTCAAGTTACGGCTGGTACCTAAAAAATCACAGTCCGGCGGAGACATTGCCATCCGGGAAGAAAGTCCTCAACCAAGCCCGGTAACCAAGCCCCCCAAGTTCGTCCCGGCTATTAAAACCAAGCCCAAGGCCGTGGCCAAAGTTTCAAAAAACAAAACGCGTGCTTTAAAGGTTAAAACCGCGAAGAGGAAGGCAAAATGATATTTGATTTTTTAATGGGTTTATTTTCCAACGACATGGCCATTGATCTGGGTACGGCCACGACTCTGGTTTATGTAAAGGGCGAAGGTATTGTTTTGCGCGAACCTTCGATTGTAGCGGTTCAGAAGGGGACGGATAATGTTTTGGCCGTGGGTAACGAGGCCAAGGCCATGTTGGGCCGTACCCCCGGCAGCATTGTCGCTATCCGGCCGATGCGTGACGGTGTAATCGCGGACTTTGAGGTTACGGAACGTATGCTGCGGCACTTTATTACCAAGGTGCACAACCGTCGCGCCATGGTCAAACCTCGCATCATCATCTGCATTCCCTCGGGCGTGACCGAGGTGGAAAAACGGGCGGTGCGGGATTCGGCCGAGCAGGCCGGCGCCCGCGATGTTTATCTAATTGAGGAGCCCATGGCAGCTGCGATTGGAGCCGGGCTTCCGATAGATGAGCCTTCCGGCAATATGATTGTGGATATCGGCGGTGGAACTACGGAAGTAGCGGTGATTTCGCTGGGTGGAATTGTATATGGACGTTCCCTGCGGGTAGGCGGCGATGAGCTGGATGAGGCCATTATCAATTATATCAAGCGCGCCTATAATGTCTTAATCGGAGAGCGGACGGCGGAAGCGGTTAAGATCAAGATGGGATCGGCCTATCCACTTAAGCAGGAAATGGAGATGGAGGTTAAGGGGCGCGATCTGGTGACAGGATTGCCCAAGACTTTGGAAATTACTTCGGAAGAGATTCGAGGCTCGCTGGAAGAACCGATTTCGGCTATTGTTGAGACCATTAAGATGACCCTGGAACGCACACCACCCGAACTCGCGGCGGATATAGTCGACCGCGGTATTATTTTGGCGGGTGGAACCTCGCAATTGCGGGGTATGGATATCCGGCTTCGCGAAGCGACCGGTGTGCCGGTAAACCAGGCGGAAGATCCCACCACTTGCGTTGTCTTAGGTTCGGGAAAGGTTCTGGAAGAAAGCATTGAAGTGCTCAAAAAAGTCGTGGTGGGCGAGAAGGATTATTTCTAATTCTATACCCGCGAGGTTTCCATCCGGGAGGCCGGTATGCCTGATTTTTTATGGAAATGGCGGCGGGAAATCGTCTTTTTCCTGCTGATTATTGTTTCACTTGGAATGCTGGTATCCCGGCGTGAACCGGGGCGGGTCAGCCGGGGGTTATACCAGGGTGTTGCTTGGGTAGTTGTTCCCTTTCAGAAAATTTCTGCCAAGATGACTAAACGTAGTACGCATTTCATTTCTCTGATTGCTTCCATCAGCTGCATAGAAGAAGAAAATGTCCGGCTTACACACCGGGTTGAAAAATTGAATCTGGAAAACATATTGCTGCGGGAGCAGGCTCGGGAAAATCTGACTTTACGGAGAGAACTGGAGTATAAACCCCGGCAGCCCGTCAATTTTATCCCGGCCGAAGTCATAGCCCGCGATCCGGCCAGCTGGTTGGAACGGCTGGTTTTGGACCGCGGCAGCGCAGACCAAGTTAAGCAGGGCTTGGGAGTAATCACGCCGTATGGCGTCGCGGGAAGGATTATTCAGATAAATCAGTCTTCCGCGGTTATAATGCTGCTTCTGGATACGCAAAGTTCCATAGCCGGCCTGGTGGAACGCTCCCGGATTACCGGAACGATCAGGGGAACCGGCCAGGGGTGGTTGAAATTGCTGCATATTTCCAGCGAGGATGATATTCGAGTGGGTGAT
The DNA here is from genome assembly GCA_030635415.1 of Candidatus Firestoneibacteriota bacterium. GTDB lineage: Bacteria > Oederibacteriota > JAAXVQ01 > JAAXVQ01 > JAUVAV01 > JAUVAV01. Next base: position 142 of record DAOVYW010000256.1, on the reverse strand, counting down.
GAGGTTGTTACATCACGCTTAAGCAGTTTGTTTCCTTCCGGCCTGCCCATTGGCGACGTAGTGAGTATTAAACCTTCCGAGAACGGCTTAATGCTGGATATCAAGGTGAAGCCCCGGGTGGATTTTAAAACCCTGGATCGCT
>DAOVYW010000207.1 GCA_030635415.1 Candidatus Firestoneibacteriota bacterium | reverse complement strand
GTGTCCAATATTCACTGTTCCACTGGTTCAGGTCATATAATCCATTGCCTAACTTCTGGAACGCGCGAACCTCATACTCATTATCCGGACGATCACTCATAGTATTCCGGATATAATTCCCACCAAAACTTTCAATTTCATTTAATTGGGACTGTAACTCAGGTTCCTGAAAAAGGTTGTCTTCTTTACTCCCGCCAAGCAACAACACCGGTTGGCCCTGATACTGCCAGTAGCGATTGTTTTGAGTGTATGGTTGGATTCTATCCGCGGTACAAGGTCGGGCAGCGGTTGCAACCAGCATAACCAAAATCACATAAAATAGATTACACTTTCGCATCGAGACTCTCCCTTTCCCATTACAGCTTATCAAGGCTCCCCATACTCATTCGGTTTTTCTATTGGCGATATGGAAAGATAATTTAAACCTATCCCCGCTATAGGCTTCTCCCAGAGCTATCCCTCTGGCGTCACAGCCCAATTTTAAAAATTGGGCCCCGGTTGTTCCTGTGCTATCTTTTGGAAATAGCCCTGCATTAGGAAGAGTGAAATATGGAAAAAGCAAATATTGTAGACATCAAACAAATTACGGATTTTTTGCTGTTTCTAAACATGATTTTCACCCACTTTCTGATTAACCTGATATAAATCTAATTAACCAGTGTTTTTTTATTTTAGCATCCTTTTTGGGGTTTGGCTACAGGTTTGTGTCGCCATTACCGGCCTACCTGCGTCTTAAAGTGGTGGGGGGGAGTTTGTTGGCTTAATAGGCGGTTGCTCAAATAACCATTATCATAAAATAAAACTCTCCGCAGCAAGTCGCGGGGACCAATTTTACCCTGGAAACCAGCTTGACAATCATGTGAATTTGGCTTACTTTAAAAGCTAATTTGTAAAAAAACAATAATGGAGATGATCTATGCGTAAACATTATGTGCGCTTTTTTCGTATGCTATTACTCAGCTTTGCCATCACGATTTCTACGGGGTCTGCTTTTGCCGGAGAATTCAATTGGAGCCAATGGAAGGGTCCTGACCAGAATGGTATTTCCCGGGAAACCAATTGGGATGCCCAAGCCTTGAAAAAACCCTTGGAAATAAATTGGAAGAAAAATGTCGGTCTTGGTTATTCAAGTGTCGCGGTCTTTGGAGAGTACGTGTACACCATGGGGTACAACAAGAAGAAAAAGAAAAATATCCTGTATTGCCTGGATGTCAAGACCGGCAAAGAAATATGGAAATATTCCATTAAGGCCACTAAGGGTAAATACGAGGGATCGAAAGCCACGCCGGTGGTGGACGAAGGATATGTCTATACCTTCAGTCAGGACGGCGATATTCTCTGCAATGATGCCAAGACCGGTAAAATGATCTGGAAAAAGCAGGCGGTAAAGGAATTTGGAGCTGAGATATTGCGTTGGAGTCTCTCGTCTTCTGTGCTGATCGCGGGGGATATAGCTGTTCTGAATGCCTGTGAATCCGGCGTGGCGCTTAATAAAAAAACCGGCAAGGTGATCTGGAAAAGCAACCCCGGCAAAGGAAATTATGCGACCCCGGTCAGCTTTGATATTGGAGAAGAGAAGGTTTTGGCTATATATGGACAAAAGCACCTATTTGCTGTTTCGGCTAAAACCGGAAACGTGAAATGGTCATTCCCGTGGAAAAGTCAATATAAAATCATTGCTGCTGATCCGGTGATTGTGGGACAACGGATTTTTATCTCTACCGGCTACGGCTACGGTTGCGCCCTGATTGATTTTTCCTCCGGCCAACCCAAAAAAGTGTGGCAGCATAAAGAGGTAAGTACTCATTTTTCGACCGCCATAGTTATTGACGGGTATCTCTATGCGGTTGACGGCAATGCCGGAACCGATGCCAGTATCAAATGCCTGGATCTCAAGGATGGCTCCGTGCAATGGAGCCAGGAGCTGGGTTTTGGCAATATGATCGCGGCCAATGACAATCTCATTTTCTTAAATGAGCGTGGATCGCTTTATATTGTCAAAGCGGATCCCAAAAAATACACACTGGTTTCTTCCCAGGAGGAAGTGCTTGGGAGCACCTGTTGGACAGCGCCGGTATTGTGCAATGCCGATTTATATGTGAGAAACAATAAGGGCGATCTGGTCAGCCTGAACCTGGCAAAATAAGCAGAGACCCTATTCTTCCCTTAACCCTTTAACCAGAAATAAGCTGACAGTGAATTGGGGGGGAACTCCAGGGGTTAAAATAACAAGTTAACGCCTTTGTTTCCGGGAAAAGAGTTAGCCGGGAAATTGCTAAGCTGGAGACATAGCGGCTTCAGTGTGCATAATGATGAGCTCAACTCGTGTTTATGTAACAGCTACTAATCAGTAGCCCCTTTACAATCTTTCATTAATGGAGTTAACCATGACCAAAGGAAGACTAAATACCCTTTGTGAGCAGGGAATCCAGCTGGCATTAATGGCCATGCTGCTGATAGTGCCTTTGGTTTTTTATACCAAGACTCATGATGTCTTTGAATTAAACAAGATAACTGCTTTTCGGATATTTACCCTAATGGCTTTCATGGCCTATCTTACTAAAGTGTTTTTAGCCGGAGGAGACCGGCTGCGTCCCTCCCCGCTCTGGCCGCCGGTGATTTTGGTGGGCATCTCATCGGCGCTTTCTACGATTCATACTAATAATCTGGTAACCAGCGTTTTCGGAGTTTATGAGGATTTTGAAGGCCTGATAACCATGGCAAATTATATATTGCTATGGTTTTTGGTGCAACAGCATGTACGATGCTTGCTGCAGGTCCGTAAATTTCTGACTGTGGTTGTTTTGGCCGGGTTCCTGGCCGCGCTTTATGGCGTGGCCCAGAATTTCGGGATTGATTTTATTATGTGGAATCCGGCGACTTACATGGCATCGCGCCTTTTCGGTTCGCTGGGGAATCCCAATTTTCTGGCGGCGTATACTCTTATGGCGTTGCCGGTGGGTGTGATTTTTTTCCTGTCCAGTGGGCGTCCCTGGTTTAAAGCCGGACTGCTGGCGGCGGTGCTTGTGATGTCGGTCTCGATTTTCTTTACCAAGAGCCGCGGCGCCTTGTACGCCTTAATGGCGGAGCTGGGATTTTTCGCGATATATCTCTGGTATGATTACTATCGTGAGCAGGGGAGCAGTTTGTGGTCGGCCAATCGGCGCTGGCTGCTGATTCTGGGACTCCTGGGCGGCATTACTCTTCTTTTACCCCAAGGCCGGTCAACTATATCCGCCAGTCTGGCGCGAACCGTGGCGGTATTGAATATTAAAGAGATAAAAATTACGCCTCGGCTGTATATCTGGCGCAGCGCTTTACAAATGATGCGGGACCGTCCAATATTGGGCAGCGGTCTGGATACTTTTCAGATTACTTTTCCCAAGTACCGGCTGGCCGAGTACTGGCGGTTGGAGTGGAACGGGACCCCGGAGAAGGCGCATAACTTTTTTCTGCAGATCGGAGCTACGACCGGTCTGCTCGGTTTGGGCGCCTGGTTATGGTTGATTGTAAGCTTTTATTTTGTGCTTTGGAAGATTTACGGGGGTTTGTCGCCGCCGCGGAAGCATTTGGCCGTGGCCATAGGTATCGCCCAGGCCGGATTTTTAGTCCAAAATCAATTTAATTTTACAGTAATCGCTTATGGCTCGTTGTTCTGGTTTTTCCTGGCTTTGGCGCCCACGGTTTCTCGGGAAGAGACGCTTAACCTGTCTGCCTCTCCGGCTGAAGACCGGATTTCACTTGGCAAGCTGTCTTTACCGAGCGGGATGACTTATTTGGGTCTGGCGGGCTTGACCTTTGCGGCTATGGTATTTGCCCTGCGCCTTTGGACCGCGGATGTTTTTTTTAAGCGGGGGATTATTTTAATGACCCGCGGACAAACCCAGCAGGCGCTGCCGGAGCTGGAACGGGCCACGGTCTTGAATCCCTGGCGGGAAATCTACTGGGTAAAATATGGCTTCGCGATAGAGGAGGCGTCGAAACGCGCTAGTCAGAAAGAGCTC
>DAOVYW010000181.1 GCA_030635415.1 Candidatus Firestoneibacteriota bacterium | reverse complement strand
GAGGAGGTTATAGGAAACGTAAAGAAAATGATACCCCTCGGGAGGTCGGGGGAGCCGGAAGATATTGCCAAAGCCGCAGGTTGGCTGGCATCCGATGAGACCGCTTACATTACGGGCCAGGTTATAACTGTAGATGGTGGAATGGTTATGTATTAATAACACATCAGCGGTTTTTTAAAGCCGCAGGTGAAATACTACCAAGTCGAGAAGGAGGGTGCAAAAGCGTGGCATTAGAAGATAAAGTTAAAGAGATTATTGTAGATCAGTTGAATGTCGATGCCGATGAAGTAACTAAAGAGGCTTCTTTTATGGAAGATTTAGGGGCCGACTCCCTGGATATTGTGGAGTTGATTATGGCCTTGGAGGAAGAGTTTAATATGGATGTTCCTGATGAGGAAGCTGAGAAGCTGAAAACCGTGGGTGATGCTATGAACTTTATCAAGACCCATGCAAATGTGACGCAAGCCTAAAAGGCATCAGACATACGAACTCCCTTTTTGTTTTTTTAAAACCCTGAGAGGGAAGCTGGTAACGGCCGCTAAGTTATTTTTATCCTTGCAGTGGAGCAGAGGATAACTGGAAAAGGTGAGCAGCAAAGGTATATTCAGATGGGCGGACGATTTCCGGAAAAAATGGGTTCCCCCGTCCGTAGCAATTAAACGGGCGGGGGAATTTTTGCGTTTTTAAATAAGTTACCGCGAATTCTCATCTTGCAGAGAATGGGCTGTAAGGTTGCAAACGAGCGAATGTCATTCCCAGCGTTAGCGGGGCGTTATTCGCGAAAACATTGAATGTAAAAAGATTTTTGGGTATTTCTTGGCTTGTTTGGGATATGATTTAGTCCAGGGCTGTGCCTTGAAATGATATGCTTAGAAAAATAATTCGAGAATATTTATTGTGACACTTCCATTTACAAAAATCAGGATAATTTTTTGCGAGGGTTTATGACAAAACGTGTAGTAGTGACAGGTCTGGGTGTGATTACGCCGTTAGGCAATGATGTTGAATCATTCTGGAAAAATATTCTGGCCGGGAATTCCGGTATTGGCCCGATGACCCATTTTGACTGCACCGGATTTGATTCCCGGATTGCCGGTGAGATGCGTGATTTTGATCCCTCTGCCCTGGTTGATCGCAAGGAAGCCAGACGCATGGACTTTTTTGTTCAATACGCCCTGGCTGCCGCGCACGAGGCTTTACGGCATTCCGGTTTGAATATGGACTTGGTAGACCGGAACCGGATAGGAGTAGTTATCGGATGCGGAATCGGCGGGATCGGAGTAGCGGAAGCTCAAACCAGGGTTTTAATCAGTAAAGGACCAGGCCGGGTTTCACCGTTTCTGGTACCCATGATGATCCCGAATATGGCACCCGGCCAGATTGCGATTAAAAATGGTTTTAAAGGGCCTAACGTGGCTGTGGTGACGGCCTGCGCTTCTGGTAATAATGCTCTAGCTGATGCCACCCGCTTGATTCAGCGTGGGGATGCCGATGTTATTATCGCGGGGGGCACGGAATCGGCGGTTACGCCAATCTCGGTGGCTGGTTTTTGTTCGGCCAAAGCACTCTCGCTTAGAAATGAAGAGCCCCAACGAGCGAGCCGTCCTTTTGACCGCGATCGGGACGGATTTGTAATAGCTGAAGGATCGGGTCTGGCAGTGCTGGAGTCCCTGGAACACGCGCAAGCGCGGAGCGCGAAAATATTAGCCGAGATTGGCGGCTACGGCATGTCGGATGACGCTCACCATATGACCGCGCCCTTGCCGGATGGCTCCGGTGGCGCTCAGGCCATGATCCTGGCTATGCAAGACGCCGGAGTAAGACCCGAGGAAATTAATTATATTAACGCTCATGGAACTTCCACTCTGCAGGGGGATATTACGGAATGTCTTGCGATTAAAAAAGTATTCGGCGATTACGCGTATAAGCTGGCGATATCTTCCACCAAGTCCATGATTGGCCACACCTTGGGAGCGGCCGGAGGAATTGAATTTGTAGCCGTGGTAAAATCCATTCAGGAACAAATTTTGCATGCTACCAAGAACCTGGAGAATCCTGATCCTCAATGTGATCTCGATTTTATTCCGGAAGGGCCGAGAAAAACCGAGGTTAGAAATGTGATAACCAATTCTTTCGGATTTGGAGGACATAACGTTTCCCTGCTGGTAAAACGTTTTGAAGATTAAATGACAAAATTAGGGGAACTGGTTGTAAAACAGATGATGGCGGCACTGCCTGAATATATCCCATAATATCATGACAGCTCATCAGCATGAACAGGTTATTGGGGGGATTATGCGGGAAATCGAGGCCGAACCTGCCGCCCGCGAGATGTTTCGTTCAGCTTTAACACATCGTTCCTGGGTGAATGAAAGTTTGGACCGCTCCGGTTTAGACTTTCCTGAAACCAATGAACGTCTGGAATATCTGGGTGATTCCGTGTTGGGATTGGTTATTGCCAAGCAGCTGTATAATGAGCTTCCCCAAGCGGATGAAGGGGAATTAACCAAAGCTAAAGCCGGGTTGGTTTGCACTGCGATTTTGGCGCGGCATGCCCGAAGGCTGGAATTGGGTCCGGCGCTGTTGCTTGGTCATGGAGAAGAACTATCCGGAGGCCGTGAACGCATATCCTTGCTGGCCGATACCATGGAAGCAGTGATTGGAGCGGTATTTATTACCTGCGGATTTACAGCCGCGGAAAAATTTATTCTTAAGTACTGGGAAACAGAGATCGAACGGGAAATTAAAGAACCGGGTCAGCAAGATTATAAATCACTGCTCCAGGAGTTTTGCCATAAGCGGAAAAAAGCTCCGCCGGTTTACCGCATAGAGCAGGAGACCGGACCCGATCATGAGCGGCAGTATGTTATGGCGGTCTTGATTTCCGGCCGGATATATGGACAAGGCCGGGGGCGAACAAAAAAGCAGGCGGCCCAAGACGCGGCGGCCGAGGCTTTGTCAAAGTTAAAAAAGGAGGAAGCATGAATTATTTTTTAACCGAAGAGCAGAAAATGATTATGGATACTGCGCGTGAATTAGCGCAGACCAAGATTAAGCCGGTGCGCGCCAAGTACGATGAAGAAGGGGTTTTTCCCTGGGATATTGTCAAGGAAATGGCCGCGGCTGATCTCATGGGTCTGTATATTCCTGAAAAGTATAATGGTATGGGTGGGGGCGTTTTCGAACTTTGCCTGGCAGTAGAAGAGCTGTCCAAGGTTTGCGGCGGAATTTCCTTATCCATGGCCGCTACGGCCCTGGGAACTTTTCCGATCCTGCTTTATGGAAATGAAGAGCAGAAGGCTAAATATCTCCCCGATATTGCGGCGGGAAAAAAACTGGCGGCTTTTGGCTTAACCGAGGCGAACGCCGGTTCAGATGCCGGAAATATGCAGACCACGGCCTTGCGGGATGGAGACGATTACATTCTCAATGGGACCAAACAATGGATTACCAACGGCGGTGAAGCCGAGACCTATACGGTGATCGCCATGACCAATAAAGCCAAGGGAACGCGGGGAGCCACGGCTTTTATTGTGGAAAAAGGCACTCCTGGATTTGAATTCGGAAAAAAAGAGGATAAAATGGGAATCCGTGCCTCTTCCACCCGTGAATTGGTATTTTCTAATTGCCGGGTGCCGGCTAAAAATATTTTATCCCGGGAGGGCCTGGGATTTATTGTGGCCGTAAACACCCTTAATACTTCCCGGCCGGGCGTGGGGTCTCAGGCACTGGGAATTGCCGCCGGGGCTCTGGATGAAGCGCTGAATTATTCCCGCCAACGGGTTCAATTCGGACAGCCCATAGCCAGTATTCAGGCGGTTCAGCATATATTAGCGGATATGGCGACGCAGGTAGAGGCCGCCCGGGCTCTGCTTTATGCCACGGCCAGAACTATCGATTCCGGGGAAAAACATTATGCCAAACATTCGGCTATGTCCAAGCTGTTTGCCTCAGACGTAGCCATGAAGGTGACAACGGATGCGGTACAGGTCATGGGTGGGTATGGTTATATGCGGGAATACCCGGTGGAAAAAATGATGCGGGACGCGAAAATTACGCAGATTTACGAGGGAACCAACCAAATTCAGCGTAACGAGATAGCCTTGCAGATGATCAAGGAAGCTGCCAAGAGCGGGTAATTAAGCAGGAGGGTTTTTGAAATGAATATAGTTGTATTAATCAAGCAGGTAGTTGCCACTACCAACGTGAAGATTAACCCTGATACCGGCACCTTGATACGTGACGGGGTGGAGAGTATTATAAATCCCTTTGATAAACATGCTATTGAGGAAGGGCTTAGGATTAAGGAAAAATTAGGCGGGAAAGTTACCATAATTACTATGGGACCGCCTTTGAGCAAGGAAGTTATCCGTACGGCGATAGGTATGGGAGCAGATGAAGGATATTTAATCACCGACAAACAGGTTGCGGGTTCGGATACCTGGGCCACAGCCTATACGCTCTCCCAGGTGCTTAAAAAAATCGGTGATTACCAATTAATTATCACTGGCAAGCAAGCCGTAGATGGAGATACAGCGCAGGTTGGTCCGGAAGTAGCCGCCTGCCTGGATTTGCCCATCATTTCCTGGGTCCGGAAAATAGAGGAAATCAGCGGTACCGCTATCCGGGCTCAGCGATTAATGGAAGACGGTTATGATGTTGTGGAAAGTCCGCTGCCCGCTTTGATCAGCGTGGTCAAGGAAATAAATGAACCGCGTCAGGAATCCCTAAGGGGGAAAATGAAAGCGAAAAAATATGAACCAATTATTTGGGGCGTCGGGGATATATCCGGTTTTGATACTGCTCAGGCGGGATTGCAAGGTTCACCCACACGGGTATTAAAAACCTTTACTCCACAGCGGGAGTACAAGGGTGAGAAAATTGAAGGTAATGCGGCGCAGGCTGCGGCTGTGTTGAGTCAGAAAGTCAAAGCCTTGAATATGATAAAATAAGCGCGGGTACATGGAGACAGGAATAATTACTCTTGGTTCTGGCTGCTCTTGGGCGTGGGGATGGCAGAGAAAATAATTGCAAGATTACATGCTAAATTGTAGTGGCGTTT
>DAOVYW010000252.1 GCA_030635415.1 Candidatus Firestoneibacteriota bacterium | reverse complement strand
CCTGTCAGTGCTTTTTGTCGTGCCCGGCGCAAAAAATGCAGATCCTGAGTATCCAGAATATTAACGGCATCGGGGCAGTGCTCATGTATCCGGGGGGCAAATTGTTCTTCACTGATAAAGCGGTCATAAAACACAAAATCAGGCTTTAATGGGTTTCCGCAGCCAGGACAAATCGGAGGGAGTTTTTCCAGACCGATTTCGGATACCGGGTATTTGGCCAAGCACTTGAGACATGCCAGAATGCTGGCTGTTCCGTGAAATTCATGAACCACCTTGCTTCCCGCGGTTTGATGCAGGTTGTCTATATTTTGGGTTATAACCGCGTGGAGCAATCCTTTTTGTTCCATAACCGCCAGCGCTTCATGAGCGGCATTCGGTTCGGCTTTTCCAAAAAAATCGTAAAATATTTCTCTTATCAGTCTCCAGGATTCCAGCCGGTGACGAAGGTGATAATTTATTTCAATAAATGTGGGGTCATATCGGGTCCATAAGCCGTTCTCGCCGCGAAAAGGCGGAATTCCACTCTCCACGGAAATACCGGCACCGGTAAACGCCGCCACTCTTCCGGCCTTTTTCAAGGCCTTGGCGGCTTTAGTATACATTCCTTTATTCCGACCCCACATTGGAATTGAAAACACACCTCTTTACTATTCCCTCGGATGAATAGGTAACGGTTAAATCTTTGGTAATAGGACTAATAAACAGGCCCAGGCGGTAGTAAAGATATGATGCCGTGGGATCTCCCGAATCCAAACCGGTACGAAAAGGAGATCCCAGGGCTTTTTCAATCTCCAGCCGGGTGGTCTTGCCAATCTCAATCCGGGAGGTAAAATCATGGGGAAAATTATTCCCTATGGTAGCGCAGCCGAAAACACCCATCATCCCCAGCAAACAAAAAGCATTAATGATTTTTTTCATGCTATTCTCCTTTCTATTCGCGTTCTGCATTTCTTTCGATCACTGCGTAGGGGCCGGCTTCCATGCCGGCCCGTGGATTTCATAATTAATACATCTGGGCGGACATGGAAGTCCGCCCCTACACAAACATTAAGGCCAACACACAGAACAGTTTCACATTTTTTAAATCGTAGAGGCGTTTAATTAAATGCCCCTACGATTCCGATTTTTCCCAGTGTCCCTTCAGGCCAGTATAGCGCCTTCCAGTTTAAGCAGCCGGCTTTTCATCTCCGCGCCGCTTCCGAATCCACCCAATCTTCCTCCCGCCGCGGTTACCCGGTGACAAGGCACGAGCAGGGGGAGCGGATTAGCATTCAGGGCTTGTCCCACCGCCCGCTTGGACTCCGGATCCCCGATTTTTTCGGCAATCCAACCGTACGTCCGGGTAGTCCCATATGGAATAGTCCGTGCCACACACCATACCTGCCGTTGGAATACGGTTGCGACATTATAATCCAGTTTAAAATTGAAATCCACTGGCCGGCCTTTAAAATAATTCTTCAACTGCTGACTTAATGCTCTTAATACCGTATTCCGGTTATCCGGAACCAATTCCTCTTCACGCACCCACCCGCATACCGCCTCAAAGGCTTCCTGCTTGACGGGCCGGGGTAGTATTAGATGGCGCAGCCCGTGCCGGCTCAATACCGCGGCCAGGTATCCCCCTTTGGTGTTAATAATATCAAACCACAGTTTTTCCATGAAAGGTTTCCTCGATAATTAAAGTGTTCATTAAACTTTTCCTTCTATAAATGTCATTCCCTATTCCATCCAGGATTCGCTGGTTCCGCGCAAACCGACCTTTTTACGTATCAGCCGCCAAACCCGCGCCTGCTCCGGAACCTTAAAAAACCAGGCAAAAGCGAAATAGGCAAAAACGCCAAAAATAATCAGGCTGAAAACCTTGTATGCCAATTCCCACCGTGGCATACCCACGCCGTAATCCGGCAGCCATCGCTGACTGCCGGACCAGATGAGAAAACCCATCCCGGCCGCAGCCAGGCAGACACGGAATAAGGATTGTATAATTTTCCGGCCGTCCAGCGTCCCCAACCGCCGATGCAGGAATATAACCAGCAGCGACATATTAACGAAGGCCGCAATCGTAGTAGCCAGGGCCAACCCTCTATATCCCATAGGTTTCATTAATAGCAAATTCAAAACAATATTGACCACTACAGCGCAAACCGCCACCATTACCGGAGTCTTGGCGTCGCTTAAAGCATAAAAAGTCGGAACAATTACTTTGACCCCGGCATAAGCGACCAGGCCCAAAGTATAAAAAATTGTGGCCTGAGCGACCGCCGAAACCGCAGCCGGACTGAAACGCCCATATTCAAAAAGCAGACGGTTGATAGGCTCGGATAATACTATGATCCCAACAGCCGCCGGCACTGTAATTATAAACAGCAGGCGAAGGCCAAAAGAGAGCGTTGCAATGAATTCTTTTTTTTCTCCCCGGGCCAAACACGCTGAGGTGACCGGAAGCAGAGCCGTGGCAATCGCCACCCCGAAAACCCCCAAAGGAAGCTGCATCAGACGGTTTCCATAATAAAGATAGGTTACCGCGCCTT
>DAOVYW010000116.1 GCA_030635415.1 Candidatus Firestoneibacteriota bacterium | reverse complement strand
TAGTCGGATTATTTGTTCTTTTGCCGTCATACCGGCGGAAGCCGGTATCCATGAATCTGAATTTTAAAGCTTTTTCTGGACCCCGGTTTTCACCGGGGTGACGAACAATACCAAAAACACACTAAATGCTCAAGCTCCTAGGTGAGCTACAGCGCGATTAAGGTGATCCGGGCGCGGTTGGCTTCCGCGATAGTGTTCTCTTTCTGCAGCATAAGGGTTTTGCCGGAGTCAAAAGCCATTACTGAGGCTTTGATGTTTTTCAGGGAGCGAATGGTCTTGGGCCCGAGTACCGGGGTATCAAACCGGAGGTCCTGGCTGGGCTTGGTGACCTTTACTATTACCGCGCCGGATTTAGCATACCGGCCGCTGCGTAAAAGGCAGGCGTCCGTGCCTTCCATGGCTTCCACAGCTACGACCGCCTGATCTTTAACTACTACGGTCTGACCAATATCCGCGCCCGCGATATGCTTGGCAATACGATATCCGAATTCAATGTCCCGCTCTTCCCGGCGAGTGGGACGGCGCCGCGTAAGAACTCCGGGTTGAGGAAGATAGGCTTTTAAAAACGGTAAAGGCGATATTAATTTAATACCTTCTTGTTCCAATTTGTCCGCCACGGCGCGCAATATGGAGTCCGCCCGTTTATCCTGGAGCTGGGTTAGAAGCCGAATGGCATGCAAATCCAGTCTTAGTTTGGCAAAAAGTTGTTTATGTCGGATCAGGCCGGCCATCACTGCATAGTGAATATCCGCGGATTTAAAAACTTTCAGGATTTTTCCCAGCTGACCTAATGCCAGCCAATGGATTTCATCTACGGATTTTTCGAGTGCCGGATTGGTCTCCTCACTAAAAGCCACGGCTACTACCCGGGTTCCTCCCTGCCGGACAATTTTAGCGACCAGCGCTGGAAATTCTCCCCCGCCGGAGATTAGCCCGAGCTTGGGATAGGAAAAACTACTTGGCAATTCCGCGCTGGGATTGTCTGATGAAATCAACGAACTGGGCGATTTCCGCATATTGCGTTTCTTCTTCCAGCCTTTTCAAGGCCTGAGATGTATTTAATTTCGAGCGGTAGAGGATACGATAGCCTCGCTCGACAATCTTCACCTGTTCCCGGGAGAAGCCGTTTCGTTCCATACCTATCTTATTAATCCCCGCTATTCTTAAAGGCGAGCCCGCGCATGTTATATAGGGCGGCACGTCTTTGGGCACCCGGGAATGTCCGCCGATCATGGCGTAAGACCCTATGCGAATATATTGATGGAGCGCATTTAATCCACCAATCGTCGTATGATCCATAATGGTGACATGCCCGGCCATGGCAATGGCATTTGCCAGAATGTTATGATTTCCAACACGGCAATTATGAGCTACGTGGCAGTAAGTCATGAATAGATTATCATCACCTATCAGGGTTGTCTGTTCTTCCCCGGTAGCGCGATTCATACTGGCGTATTCCCGGATAACATTTCTATCGCCGATTTTCAGGTAAGAACGTTCTCCCTGGAATTTCAAATCCTGACATTCGCTGCCGAGAATAGCCCCGGTGAAAATCCGGCAGTCCGCGCCGATGGATGTCCAGCCCTCAATTACGGCATAGGGACCTACTACTGTCCGGTCCCCAATCTCGACATTTTCACCAATAATCGCGCCCGGGCCGATTTTAACTGCTTGGCCTAATTGGGCACCGGCATGCAGGATAGCCGTAGGATGAACGTCTACTGACACTGTTTTGCCTCCCATATTTTACTACTTATCCACCAACGAGGAGATCATATCCGCCTCGCACACTAAATCCTCGCCCACAAATGCGCGGCCGTGCATTTTAGCTATTTTAGTCCGGCATTTCTCCACTTCCAATTCAAAACGCAATTGATCGCCGGGTATAACCGGTTTGCGAAATCTGACATTATCAATACCCACAAAATAAACCACCTTGTTTTTCGCATCCGGCACACTTTTCATTAACAGCACACCTCCGCACTGCGCCATGGCTTCGACAATCAACACCCCCGGCATAATGGGGTGCCCGGGAAAGTGCCCCTGAAAAAAAGGTTCGTTCATAGTGACGTTCTTAATTCCCACCACTCTTTTCCCCGCTTCCAGATCTATCACCCGGTCTATCAGCAGCATTGGGTAACGATGGGGCAAGAGTTCTTCAATCTCTTTGGCATGAATAATCACGCGATTCATCCCTCCTCGGATTTTTTCTTCCCGGTTTTTTTTCCGCCGCAGTTGTTCCACCATGCGAACGTTCAATTCGTGGCCGGACCGCCAAGCCACAAAATGACCTTGCACCGGGCATCCCAGCAAGGCCAGATCTCCGATGAAATCCAGGATTTTATGATATACCAATTCATGCTCAAAACGCAGTGGTCCGTTTTTTATGCCGTGCTCCGAGACCACAATGGTATTTTCCAAATTTCCGCCGCGGCCCAATCCCTGGGATTTCAACCATGCGATTTCATGTTCGAAACAAAAAGTCCTGGAAGGCGCCAGCAGATTTTGAAAAACCTCCGGGTTTATCTCCAGATCAACGCGACGTGATTGCAGCCAGGAATTCTCATAATGCAAAATGTAACTTATCCGCAATCCCGGGTAAGGCCAACCCACAATATACTTGCCTTTTTCTTCAAGCATTAAAGGTTCTGAGAGACGATAAACCCTGCTGGAACTGCCGGGAATTTCTTCCACCCCGGCTCTTTGCAGCGCATCTACAAAAGCCTTGGCCGATCCATCCATAATCGGCGGCTCATTGGCTTCCAACTCAATAACGCAATTATCTATATTCAGGCCGGCCAGGGCCGCCAATATATGTTCCACGGTATGAACTTCAACCCCGTTCTCCTGGAGCGTAGTTCCGCGATTGGTCTGGGAAACCATCCCGGGCCGCGGGTGGATACCGGGTTTATGCGGCTGGTCGGTTCGGACCAACAGATAACCCGTATCAGCCGGAGCCGGTTTAAAGGTTATGGTGGTAGCAGTTCCGGTATGCAGACCAGTGCCGGTCAAGGAAACCGGACCGGCCAAGGTTCTCTGCGGTCTTGGCGAAGCGTTCATTCACTCTCCAGCCGCTGCAACCGGGCTTCCAACTCCTTGACTTTTTTCCTCAATTCCGGCAGCCGGGAAATTTCACCCAATTGCCGCATGGCCTTGGGATGTGGCTGGGCGGGATATCCCGAGACAAACTCTCCGGCCTTAATATTGCCCATCACTCCGGACTGTCCTCCCAGTATCGCGCCATCCCCGATTTCAAGGTGGCCACCAATCCCGGCCTGCCCGCCGACCATTACATGACGGCCCAACTGCGTGCTTCCGCTGATTCCAGATTGCCCGGCCATCATGGTATCCGGTCCGATTACGACGTTATGCGCGATCATGATAAGGTTATCCAGCTTGCTGCCCCGGCCAATACGGGTTTCTCCCAGGGCAGCGCGATCAATGGTTACATTGGCGCCGATTTCAACATCATCTTCAATGACCACTGTTCCGATCTGGGGTATTTTAGTATAATGATCACCCTCCGGTAAAAATCCAAAACCATCCGCGCCAACTACTGCCCCGGGATGAATAATAACCCGGTCGCCCAAACTAATCCTCTCTCTCAAGACTACGCCGGGAAATATTTGGCAATCCCGGCCAATAACCGTATTCTCGCCCACAAAGACCTGGGCGGCTAATTTAGTCCCTTCACCCAATTCAACCCCGGCTCCCACTACACAAAAAGGACCAACCGTTACGTTCTTTCCCAGTTTTGCTCCGGGGTCTACTACAGCCTGGTTATGTATACCCGGTTCGGGCCAGGGTGTGACCGGCGCAAAAACATCAACGATTTTAATAAAATCCTGATAAGGCCGCCTGCTCACCAACCGCGGCCGGTCATATGAAATATCCGGGAAGATAACTACTGCTCCCGCTTGAGTGGCTGCCAACTGAGGGCGTAATTTTTTATCTGCCAGAAAACTGATAGCATCCGGACCAGCCGAGCTCAATGCATTGACGCCGGAAATTATTATATCCGGCGGACCCAGAAGTTCGGCTCCGGTTAAGTCTGCCAGTTCTTTCAGGGTTTTTTGGATACTCATCAACGTGCAACCTTAGATTGTTTAATTTATAATTTGCGCGGCAGGTTTGAAAACCAAACGTATTCTTAATTTATACTCCGCGGTGTAGGGGCGTTTAATTAAACGCCCCTACATTCTTTTATTTCCTCGCAAAAAACTTTTCCGTACAAAGTTCGACAAATAATCCAGGCGGAAATTCAGGCCATATTTTTTTCCTTACTTCTTCTTGCTGTTCAGGCGGTCCAGAACTTTGAAAGTAATGTCCTTGCCGTTGCAATACAAGGCAATTTCTTTTTCCAGAACCAGATCAATTTTTTCCGACTTGGCGACTTTGGCCACACTCGCGCGGATATCTTCCAAAACATCTTCCATCAAAGACTTCTGTTTTTTCATAAGCATACTCTGGGTTTGGCGGTACTCCTCGCGTAAATCATCCTGTTTATCCAGAAATTTCTTCTCTAATTTCTTGAATTTTTTTTCAGACACGATTCCTTTTTGACGTTCCAGATTTTTCTGCATTTTCGTGAGTTCATCATTGGTTTTTTTTAATTCGTTTTTCTTCTCTTCCATTTCCTTTTCCAGCCGCGTCTGAGCTTCCTTGGTTTTTTCATACTCCTTGACCACCTTGGCCGTGTCAACCACTGCAATTTTGGTAGCCGCGGCTGAAGAAACCATAATCGTCCCGCTTAAAAATGCTACCCCGACAAACATCATTACCAATCTTTTCATTTAAATTTCCTCCTGTTTAAATTTAGTTAGTTCGTGTTATCCCAAAAATGTTTCGTAATGTATTCCGTAGGAGCGGCCCCCGTGGCCGCCCGCAACTTAAAAAATATTCCCGATATTGAAATGAAATACCAGTTTCTCATCCCGAAGGGGCGGATCAGGATCCAGGGGATATCCGAAATCAAAACGGATCAACATAACCGTGCCGGGTATGGTCAGGCGTATTCCCATACCCACTCCCTTATACAGAGATGGATGATTTGCAAATTCAGCGACATCCTCCCAGGTATTGCCGGCATCAAAGAAAGCCACTCCCTTGAGCGGACCTATAATGGGATAGTGCAGTTCAATATTGGTTACTAATTCAACCAGGCCGCCGCCGCCGGTATATTTTCGGCCAAAAACCCCTTCATCGTAACCTCTGACCGTATCCGTCCCCCCTACCCGAAATCTTTCATCCGGAGGAACATCCGTAAGCCCGGTTACGCCAAACCGGAACGCATTAGCATACCCTAACTCGCCATGAAAGGCCAGTACAAAGTTCCAAATAAGTGGCAGGAAATAGCTGCTGTCCAGCATATATTTCATATAATTATAATCTCCGCCCAGAAAGGCGCCGGCAAACTCCACACTCAAGCGCTGGTAGGTCCCCCGGGTAGCGTTAAAAATGTTGTCACGCGTGTCATAAGAAAGGGTGGGAGTTATTGAACTGGTATCCATCCGTCCTATTGGTATATCCGTCGTACTCACATCCGTATATTCATTGCTTTCCAATTTGTATTTCAAATAGCCGCTCCACCACTCGTTGAAACGCCGCCCCAAGCGGATATCTCCTCCCTGGGATAACAGGTTATAGTCTTGGCCGCCATAACCCTTCTTTTTATTGCTGTTCCAGACATCCACACCGAATGAAACGGGGGAATCAAAAAGCCAGGGTTCGGTAAAAGACATCTGCCAACTCTGACGTTTGCTTCCCAGCTCCCATTGCAGACTTACGGATTGCCCATTCCCGAAAAGATTAGCCTCGGTTAATTGTAAATAACCCATCAAGTTATCAACCGAGGAATAACCGGCTCCCAGGCTGATGGTTCCGGTATGCCGTTCTTCCACCTCGAAAATCAGAATTTGCTCGGCGGGCGTACTTCCCGGCTCAGTCGTAACCTTCACGTCCTGAAAAAAACCCAGGTTCATCATCTTTTCCCGGGAGCGCTGAATTTTCCGGGAGTCAAAAGCTTCGCCGGGTTGAATATTCAATTCCCGGCGGATAACTTTGTCTTTGGTCGTAGTATTGCCCCGAATACTGATTTTCTCCACTCTGGCAATAGTACTCTCCCTTATCCTTACCGTGATATCAACTATTCCGGCGTCATCCTGATATTCCATTTCCGGGGATATATCCGAAAAAATATATCCCTTTTCCGAATATGTCATACGGATCATATGCATATCCTTTTCAAAAGCCAGGCGGTCCATGATCGCTCCGGATTTGACCCTCATGCGGCTCAAAAGCTCTTCTTCGGAAAATATTATATTACCCTTGTAAGTAAGTTTACCCAGGCAATACTGAGCCCCCTCTTCAAGCCGCAGATGAATGGTCATTTCCTTGGTTTCCCGGTTCACGGTTAAAGCCTGTTCCGTGATCTGCTGGCGGTGCAAATCAATATCCTGCAGGCCGTATCCGAAAATTACGGCTTTAAGATATCCCTCCTTGGCATAACCCAGTAGGATTTTCTTCAGGTCATTTAAAAAAGTTTCTTCTTTGTAAGTCCCCCCGATAAACCAACCGGCCGTCTTGGTTTCCATAAAGCCCTTGACTTTCCCTTCGGAAAAAGCCTGGTTCCCGGAAACCTTAATGTTGGCGACCTTTACCTTCATGCCTTCCTGGATTTCAAAAACCAGGCTTACCTGCCGGCCTTGCCGCTCCGGAACCGGCGCTACTTCAGCCTGGTAATACTCCTTTTCCCGGTAGTATTCCACTATCTTTCGGGCGGCGGAATCGGTTTCAAATTCGTCATAAGGAACGCCCGCCTTTAAACCCGATTTTTCCAGCAGTTCTTTTTCCTTTAATGCCTTGTTTCCCTTAAACCCTATTTTACCGAGCAATGGCTTTTCTTCCACTTTAATTAGCAAACAAAGCGAGCTGTCGGATACCGGTACCAGGTAAAAATTGAGGTCTTCAAATTTCCCGGTCTTCCACAACTCCTTAAAGTCCCGGTTCAAAACCATGCGCACATCCTGTAGCCGGTCCCCGGTTTTAATCTTCATCCAGGAAATTATATCACTGCCGGCCACGGAGCGGTTGCCTTCTACTTTTATTTCCGAGATAATTTTCGAATCAAGCTCTTGGGCCCCGGCCGAAATTATCAAGCAGAAGAAAATTGCCGTTCCCAGAAAAATTGTTTTTATGAATTTATAATTCAATGACTTTATCTCCCTTAAATATTAGCTCATTATGGCTAAATAGTACATAAGTGCAAGTAAGACATATTAGCCTGTTGTATCGAGCCAAACTCCACTGACAGCTAGCGTGGTCTAAGCTTTTTCAGTTGTAAGGGCGTTTAATTAAACGACCCTACACTACGGCCAGAAGCATCAATCAACTTTTGCTAAATAACATAACCGTTTCCGGTGCAAGAAAGCATATGGCTAATTGTAAAAAGCCAGATTCCACTGACAGCTAGCGTGGTCTAAGCTTTTTCAGTT